>CAMZFJ010000039.1 GCA_947306025.1 uncultured Fibrobacter sp. | reverse complement strand
AAAAGAGAGGTAACAATGTCCAATATTCACCATTCCATTACCGAGCTCGTCGGCCACACTCCGCTGCTGGAGCTCCACAATTTTGAAAAGAATCACAATGCCAAGGGCCATATCCTGGCAAAACTCGAATACTTCAACCCGTCCGGCTCCGTGAAGGACCGCGCTGCCCTCAGAATGATTGAAGAAGCCGAACGCGAAGGCAAGCTCAAGCCGGGTGGAGAAATCGTTGAAATCACAAGCGGTAACACGGGCATCGGCCTTGCCGCTATCGCCGCTGCCAAGGGCTACAAACTCACCGTTTTCTTTGAACCGGGTGGTTCTGAAGAACGCGTACAAGTGATCAAGACCTATGGAGCAACGCTCCTCGGTTACGACGCCCTTCCGAACGTAAGCAAACTCCTGAAGGAAGGCTCCTTCTCTGTTGCCGTCTTGCTCTCCGATGTTCGCAAGTACGCCGAAGAACACAAAGCTTTCTTCATCAACCAGATTGAAAACGAAAACAACCCGCTCGCCCATTACTACACCACCGGCCCGGAAATCGTTGCCGATACGGATGGCAAGGTAGACTTTATCGTTTCCATGGCAGGCACGGGCGGTACGCTCAATGGTCTTTCCAAGTACTTCCGTGAACACAATCCGAACGTAAAAATCGTCGGTGTGCAGGCCACTCCGGATTCTCGTTTCTTCACCCCGGAAGCTGAAGAACATGGCGTGATTGATGGTGTTGCCCCGTTCGCAAACGTTCCGGAACCGCCTCCTCTGCTGAAGGATTCTTCGATTTACGATGAATACATCGAAGTCTCCACGTTGCAGGCAACGAGTGTTGCCCACGAGCTCGCCGAAAAGGAAGGCCTCTTCCTCGGAACATCCGGTGCAGCAGGCATCTATGCAGCCTCCATCGTGGCAGCCCGTCCAGAAAACGAAGGAAAGAATATTGTCGTTATTACAGCTGATAACGGATTCAAGTACCTTTCCACTAAGGTGTACGCATTGAAGAAGTAAGACTCATTGTGTACGAGCTCCTTCCCGTGACCTCACAAGGGGAGGAGCTTTTTTATTCAAGGAGTTTAAATGAAGAATAAACTAATAAACACATTAAGAAGATTTTTACCCTTTTTAGGTGTTATTGTCGCACTTGCCATCCACTTGCTTATTGAAGACAGCGACGAACACCCAGAAGCTGAAGAAGCTTACTACACCTGGATTTTGTATTTCTTTTTGGTCACTACATTCATCCTCGGCATCGTCTCCACCTTTGTCAAAAAATTGAAGAAAGGCCTGGAATATTCCGGTGCGTTTTGGGGAGGCGTCGGAATCGTCGTCGCCATCATTGACATTGTCATCGGAAAGCTAGCCCTCTTCCCCGTCTTGTTTTTCCCGAAATACGACAACATTCTCGCCCAGTTTTTCGAAGGCTACGAAATCATCCTCAAGTGCATTTGGCACTCGACAAAACTTTTAGTCACAGGATTCCTCTACGGTGCCGGATTCGGCTTTATCACAGGCGTTCTCCTTGGATTCAACAAAAAGTTCAATTATTGGATCAACCCTTACATCAAGCTGATAGGCCCAATTCCCGCAACAATCTGGATTCCGATTTCGTTGACAATTTTCCCGACAACTTTTGGCGCAAGCGTTTTTATCATTGCACTTTCTGTCTGGTTCTCGGTTGCGCTTATGACGAGCTCTGCAATACAGGCTGTCCCCAAAACCTATTTTGAAGTTTCACGCACGCTTGGCGCAAGTAGCGCTTTCCAGATTTTCCGAGTCGGCATCCCGGCCGCCATGCCCTCCATTTTCCTTGGCGTATTCTACGGCATCATCAGTGCATTCTTGGCTCTCATGACTGCAGAAATGTTCGGCGTCAAATACGGTATCGGCTGGTACATCTCCTGGCAAAAGGCCATGCTCGTCTATAGCGGTGTTTATGCAGGAATCATCGTCATTGCAGTTTACTGCATGCTCATACTCACCTTGCTCTTTAAATTGCGCGATAAAATCTTGAATTGGCAAAAGGGAACTTTGAAATGGTAACAGAAAATATCGAAAACGTAAAAGGCGCAATCCACATTGAAAATCTTGTAAAGACATTTATCAGTAACGAAGGCGAAACCGTCGCCGCACTGAGCGGAGTCAATCTCGACATTCCCGCAGGCAGTTTCGTGAGCCTTATCGGTCCATCCGGCTGCGGAAAGACAACGCTCTTGAGGCAAATCGCAGGACTTGCCGAACCCACTTCGGGCGGCGTATTTGTCGATGGCAAAAAAATTACGAAGCCCGGTGCCGATCGCGGTTTTGCATTCCAGCAAGCAACACTTTTCCCATGGCTCAACATCCGCGACAACATTTCGCTTGGGCTCAGGGCCCGCCACGTGTACAAGGAACACAAGCAAGACGTTGACGAATTCATCGAAACGGTCGGGCTCAAGGGATTCGAAAAATCATACCCGCACGAACTTTCCGGCGGCATGAATCAGCGCGCAAGCCTTGCAAGAGCGCTTGTCGGCCACCCGGATATTCTCCTTTTGGACGAGCCCCTTGGTGCACTGGACGCTTTCACGCGCATGGCGATGCAAGACGAAATCCACCGCCTTTGGAAAAAATATAAAACCACCATGGTGATGGTCACGCACGATGTTGACGAAGCGCTTTACCTCAGCAACTACGTTGTCGTGATGAAGGCCCGCCCCTCAAAAATCGAGCAGGTCATCAAAATCGACTTGCCATTCCCGCGCGTGCGTACGCAAGACACCTTTGTGCTATACCGAAAAAATATTCTTGAAATTCTCAACTTTGCAGGAAAAATTCCAGAACCTGAATACTACTTATAATCAAAATCTATAAAAGGTGCTAGAAATATAATATTGGACAATAATATCAATTCCTTCTATATTATGTGCCGGCGTGAAAAGCCTACAACTGCAAAATTTTGCAAGGGAGACTCGCCATGTCAGAAGATATAGAACGAAATTTAGACTTTGATACCGTTATCGAGCGTCGCCACACGAACTCTATCAAATACGACTTCGCGTTGGAACGGCGTGTAGTAAAGCCTGGCGAGGATCCTTATAGCCTTCTCCCGCTTTGGGTCGCTGACATGGATTTCAAGACGTCTTCATTTATCCAAGATGAATTGATTCGCATTGCCGAATATGGAATCTTCGGGTACAGCGAACCCAAAGAAGACTACTACGAAGCTGTCAAAAATTTCTACCGCCGCCGTCACCACTATGATATAGAAGACCGCAAATCGATTATCAAAATTCCCGGCGTGATGTTCGCGCTTGGCATGGCCATCAAAGCCTTTTCAAAAGAAGGTGACGCTATACTCATTCAAGAACCGGTGTACATGCATTTCATTGACGCCATCGTCGATAACGACCGCAAAGTCGTAAGTAACGATCTTATTTACGGAGAAGATGGACGATATCACATTGACTTTGAAGATTTCGAAAAGAAAATCGTCGAAAACAATATCAAGCTCTTTTTGCTTTGCAGCCCGCACAATCCCGTTTGCCGCGTCTGGACTCGCGAAGAACTTACACGCCTCGGAGAGATTTGCCTCAAGCATAATGTAATCGTCGTGAGCGATGAAATTCACAGCGATTTCGTCTTTGAAGGTACGCACACCGTATTCGCCTCCATAAGCGAAGAACTGGCCAACAAATCCATCATCGTCACGGCGCCAACAAAAACATTCAACTTGGCAGGCATCCAAATCGCACACGCCTTCATAAAGAATCCATCAATCCGTCGCGCGTTCCGCAAGCAAATCTTTGCCACCGGTTATAGCCAAGTCAGCATCCAGGGAATCGTCTCGGCGCAAGCCGCCTACAGCAAAGGTGAAGTCTGGCTCGATGCCCTCCTCAAGTACATCAAAGGCAACATCGAATTTACAGACAAATTCATTAAAGAAAATCTGAAAGGCGTCAAACTTGTGCCAATGGAAGCGACTTACCTCGCATGGATAGACTTCAACGGGACAGGACTTTCGCCAGACGAAATCCAAGATCGCGTCCGCAACAAGGCGCGACTGTGGCTCAACAACGGGATTTTTTTCGGGAACAACGGAGAAGGATTCCAGCGGCTTAACCTTGCTTGTCCACGAAGTATCCTGGTCGAGGCACTCGATAGACTAAAAGTTGCGTTCAATACATAGGCTACGCACATCGAGAAGCCCCCAGGAAGCCTAGAATCCACCTGGGGGTTTCTTCTATTTTTAATATTCCTACAACACATATAGGATTAGAAACCAAAAATTTTTATATTTACCGTGTCACATCAATTTTAGGGATTAAAAAACCATGACATTACAACAATTACGCTACGCCATCGGGATCTCTAAAGTCGGTTCCTTCAACAAGGCTGCCGAATCTTTATTCATTTCCCAGCCTTCTTTGACGACAGCCATCCACGATCTCGAAGACGAAATCGGCATTACGATTTTCAATCGCACGAGCCGCGGTGTGACACTCACGCCCGAAGGCGAAGAATTCATCGCCCGTGCAAACGAACTTTACAACCACTACACTTCCGTTATCGAACGCTACAGCAAAGAAGAACAGAAGAAAAAGCGCTTCGCCGTTTCAACGCAGCACTACTCTTTCGCTGTCAAGTCTTTCGTGAACATGGTGAAAAAGTTCAACATCGACGACTACGAATTTGCCCTCCGCGAAACCAAAACGAAAGAAGTCATCGACGATGTGACAAGCCTTCGCAGTGAAATCGGCATCATCTACTTGAGCGATTTTAACCGCAAGTACATCACCTATCTGCTGAGAGAACACGATCTCGTTTTCCAGAAGTTGATTGATTGCAACGCATACGCTTACATGTGGAAGAACAATCCGCTCGCCAAGAAACCATACGTCAATCTCGAAGACCTTTCGGAATACCCGTGCCTTTCTTTTGAACAGGGCGAAAGCGGCAACTACTACTTCGCCGAAGAAATCTTAAGTACGAACGAATACCACAGAACCATCAAGGCGAACGATCGCGCCACCATGCTGAACTTGATGGTGGGCCTCAACGGTTACACGCTCTGCTCCGGCATCATCAGCGAAGAAATCAACGGCTCCGATTACGTGGCCGTGCCCTTCAAGGACGCCAAGGGCGAAAATGACCGCAAGATGGAAATCGGCTACATCACCAAGAAGAATTTCATGCTCAGCACGATCTGCCGCATTTACATCCGCGAGATGGAAGAATACCTAAGCGCTTACACTTCTGAACATCGTTCGGAACAATAGCATTACCCCGGTTCTATGAACCGGGATTTTCTATAATTGTTTTATGTCCCTTAGCTCTAGCATTTTCAACCGTACATCGCTCCTGCTCGGCGACGATGTCATGGAAAACATCTATAAAAAGCGAGTCATCATTTTTGGACTCGGCGGTGTCGGTAGCTGGTGTGCCGAAAGCCTTATCCGTTCAGGAATACAAGAACTTGTTCTCGTTGATTCAGACCGAGTTTGCATCACCAATGTAAACCGCCAACTGATGGCAACCCCCAAAACCGTTGGCCAAGTCAAAGTCGAAGTCCTCAAGAAACGCCTTCTCGAAATCAATCCGCACGCCAAAATTATCGCGCTGCAAGACATCTACGAAGCTGCGAATACTGAAAAATTTGAGCTAGACACATTCGACTACATCATCGACGCCATCGACAGCCTCGAAAACAAGATGCAGTTGCTGTATCACGCATCCAAAACTAAAGCAACCGTATTTTCTTCGATGGGAGCCGCCCTCAAGATGGATCCCACGCGAATCAAGGTCGCCGAATTCTGGAAAGTTTCCGGATGCCCCCTCGGACGCGCTCTCCGCGACAAGTTCAAGCGCAAAAAACTTTTCCCGAAAAAGAAAATCATGTGCGTCTATAGCGACGAACTCCTGAAAAATCGCGGGAAAAGCACCTCTTGCGGAACTGACGCTTGCATGTGCCCCAAAGTCCGTCACGAGCGTAGCGAAGCGGAACTTCAAAATGAAAACCTCGTCGATCACGAATGGTGCAGCACCAAGGCGCAAATCAACGGAACCATGGCGCACGCCACCGCCATTTTCGGATTCATGATTGCCGGCCTTGTGATGCAAGACATTTATCAAAAAGCAACATTACAGCAATAAAAATTGTCTTCCTGGATTCTATTCCGAAAACAGTATTAACGTCATCCTGAACGCAGCGTAGCGAAGTGAAGACTACCCAGAAGGCGAGAGTCGCGCCCAAGCAAGCTTGGGCATGACCGAGCCAAAGGGTAGGGGCGATAGCCCCATCCAGTAATATTCTTACAACATTAACTGGATTCCGCTCCTACGAACCTAACTCTACTAGGGGGCTAATGCCCCAAGTATCGTATATCGTCCTTTCAGTCCTCGGAATGACGAAAGTACTTAGCTATAGAAAAATTCTATAAAACGTCCTAAAAACAAAGTATTGGACAAACTCATAAACGCCTTCTATATTTGGCATCGAACAAAGACTAGGAGGCATTTATGACAAACGGCATATTTTTTGGAACTATAACAGTTTTATTAGGCACCATCACTTCGTTACTCTCATTCGTTTTGCTTCCTTTTTGCAGACCCGAAGAAGACTTCGTCATGCGATGCCATTACACCTCCATCACTGACGGATTCGTAGGCATCGCAATCGCTCTTGTCGGCATCGCTTACCTGTTGTTACCCAAAGCACAGAAAGCATTGTCATTTGTAGTAATCGGTCTGGGAGTTTTAACATCGCTCGTCCCCACAGTCATTGTTGGCGTTTGTTCGCACCCGCACATGCACTGTCATTCCATCTCGTCCCCAGTCCTTCAGTTGATTGGAATCGCGATTGCACTTTTCGGAGTCGCAAACATCGCATTTTTGGCAAGTCGCAACTTTGAATCGGAGAATTTCACTAATGAAATATACAACGCTTAAAATTATATATACCAATTTTTGGAGCCATCCTGTACGTAGCCTCGGCCTCGTGATTTTAACAGCCATCGCTTCGGCAACATTGCTTTCAGGTGTCATTTTTTCAAAAAGTCTTGACGCCGGATTCGAACAACTTTCGTCCCGCATGGGCGCTGATTTGCTTATCGTCCCATTCGGCAGCGAAGCTAAAAACCAGTCCGTTCTTTTGCAAGGCGACTTGAGCCACAAAACGCTCCCTCGCGAAGTATTGGACTTCACCCGCAAACTTCCAGGAGTAAGCGCCGCATCACCACAATTCTACTTTACAACGCTCAGCGCCAGCTGCTGCGACAAAAAAGTGAACATCATCGGTTTTGACCCCAAGACGGATTTTACCATCAAGCCATGGATCCGTAGAACCTACAAAAAAGACTTTGTTCCCGGTTCTGTCATCGTTGGTAACGACATCAACATTGAAGAAGGTGGCTTCATCAAATTTTTCGGCAAGGAATTTATCGTTGTCGGAACGCTTGAACCGCTTGGCAACAAGTTGGACCAAGCCGTTTTTGCCGATGTCGAGACTATCGAAATTTTACGCAAGGCAGCCGCAGAAGTTGGATATAATTTCATCTCCGAAGGCGAACCCTCCGCAATTCTCGCCAACCTTGAAAAAGGTGCTGACTTCGAAAAAATTTCGCAAACGATTCACGAGCATTTCGACAACTTGCATGTCATTCCGCGCAAAAACATGTTCGATAGCGTTATAGCAACCGCAGGCTCTTTCAAAATTGCAGTCTGGATTATTTCTGGATTCTTCTTGCTCATCGTGATTGCCGTGGTCTATATTGCATTCTCGGTTTCGACAAACGAACGCAAACGTGAATTTGCAACGCTCTTGGTTATCGGGGCTACACGCAAAAAGCTCACCAACATCGTTCTTGGAGAATCCTTGATCGCCAGCGGGAGCGGAGCCTTCGCCGGAACGCTATTCGGAACGGTCGCAATCCTCTCCTTCCGTTTTTTGATTCAAGAAAACTTGCAAATACCCTTTTCACTCCCTAACACATCAACCATTCTTTTAACGATTGTCGGAGCTTTGTTCATCCCCGCCATTGCAGGGCTTGGAGCTTCATACTTCATCGCTAAAAAAGTCGGAAAAATCGATGTTTACACCGCATTAAAGGAGGACGCTTAATGATACTCAATGGAAACAACATAACAAAACAATATACACGACGTGGCGAAAAATTTAATGCGGTCAACAACGCTGATTTCTTCGCCTGGTCAGGGGATTTCACAGTCATCTTCGGAGAATCCGGAAGTGGCAAGAGCACACTCTTGAATGCACTCGCAGGCGTTACCGCCCCCACATCAGGGAACGTCGAAATTGACGGGCAGCCGCTCTTCAACTTGAACGACGAGGATCTTGCTCGTTTGCGCAACGAGCGCATCGGGTACATTCCGCAAAATGCAGCAAGTCTTTCTGCATTCACCGTGGCCGAAAACATCACTTTGACATCGACCTTATACAACAAGAAAATAGATAAGGAACATATCAAAGCGCTGTTAAACAAGCTCGGCATTGCGCACCTCGCCAACGAACACCCGCAAAATCTTTCCGGTGGTGAATTGCGTCGCGTTGCAATCGCACGCGCTCTCGCCAACAAGCCTGACTTGATTATTGCCGATGAACCGACAAGCAATCTCGACGAAGAAAACAGCCGTAAAGTCTATAGCCTTTTTGCAAGGCTTGCGCGCAGCGGTGTCGCGGTCGTTATCGCCACCCATGACAAAAATGCATTCGGCTACAGCAATCGCATTTACCACATGAAATCAGGCTCGCTCGTGCCTGATATCGGAGAATACGGTAACCTGTAAAATTCTAACTTTAGGTCATGAAACTTCTCATCATCTACTTTCTTGTTCTTGGATTCATTTGCATCCGCGACTTGTTCAAGGTCAAGAATTTCGACGATTACGTCGTTGCAGGCCGTAAGCAAAGCAGTCCATTCGTTTTCATGAGCCTCATGGCCACTGTCCTTGGGGCTTCTGCAACAGTGGGCATCGCTGCACGTGCCGAAAGCATTGGCTTTGCTGCATTCTGGTGGCTTGGCGTTGGCGCGATTGGATTTTGGTTCCAGGCAGCGTTCCTGAGCAAACCGGTTCACGATCTCGATGTGCGAACGCTCCCCGAAATTGCAGAAAAGACCGTCGGGAAAACCGGACGAAAGCTTGTCGCATTCATCATTGCCGTTTCGTGGATTGGGATTATCGCAGCGCAGTTCGCTGCCGTCGCAGGATTCATCGGGCTTGTGCTCGGTCATAATGCCGGTACGCAATCCGTATTGATTACCGCCGTGATCGTCATTGTCTATACGCTATTGGGCGGGCAACTTTCTGTTGTGCGCACCGATGCACTGCAATTTGGAATTTTGACACTTGGATTTTTCGCTGCCGCTATATATCTGTTCGGCGGATTTTCCGGCGCAGAAAGCGCGGCGATCGCGAATGAAACAGCCGCAATTGCGAATGGAACGGTCGCGCACTCCGCAATCGCAACAACATCCGCAGGCCTCGCGACATTCGGAGACTTTTCGCTATTAAATGAAAAATTCAGTTTTGCCGATTTAGCATTGATGCTATTTACCATCGGCGGAGCCTACTTCCTCGGCCCCGATGTGATTTCAAGAAATCTCGTCGCGAAAGATTCTTCATCGGCGCGCAAGGCCGTCGTCATCGGAAGTTTTGCCATTATCGTCTTTAGCGTGGTCATCGTTTTGCTTGGCATGTGGGCAGCCACCTACGCCCCGAATGCAGCCGGCACCAGCGTGAATCCTTTGTTCCGCCTCGCCTCCGGCGTGCTCCCGCTTCCACTTGCTGCCCTCCTATCCGTTGGACTTTTATCGGCACTGCTTTCGTCAGCAGACACATGCCTCATCAATTCCGCCGCCATTTTCGGGAGCGACATTCTGAACAC
>CAMZFJ010000038.1 GCA_947306025.1 uncultured Fibrobacter sp. | reverse complement strand
GCGGCCCGAGCTACGATTTTACGCTCCGCGAAACGCAAACAAACGAAATTATTGATGATGTCGCCAAAATGAAAAGCGAAATGGGCGTGCTTTACCTCAGTGACAAAAACGAAAAGGTCATCACGAAGCTTATTCAAAAGAACAATCTTGTGTTTGAACCGCTTTTTGCAACACCGCTTCACGTGTTCATGTCGTCAAAGAATCCGCTCGCGAAAAAAGAAAAAATCACACTGGCGGACCTTAAGCCGTTCCCGTACTTGACTTACGAACAGGGCGATTTCAACTCGTTCTACTTTGCCGAAGAGCCGCTCACCGCCATTGATTTCGATTGCCCGCGAAACATCAAAGTGCGCGACCGCGCCACACTTTTCAACTTGCTTATCGGCCTTGACGGATACACCATCTGCTCCGGCGTCATCAGCCATAAACTCAACGGCAAGAACATCATCGCCAAACAACTCGACGTTCACGACAAAATGACCGTCGGCTACGTCGCCCGCAAAGGCGTAACCCTTTCACGCTACGCCGAAGCTTATATTGATGCACTGAAACGGCATTGTAAGTAAGGGTCTACCCCAGACTCTCCAGATACTTTTCTACGTTCAAATACCTGACTCCTTGTACGGAATCGTCTGCCCCGCGGTAAATGACGTTCTTGCTCAGGATTTTCCCATAGCGGAATTCTGTTTCGGCGCATTTCTTGGGGTTTAGCAGGTGGCGGCGCTGTTTGTCGGCGACCTTGTCGCTATGCTTGATTTCGTAGATTTCGCAACAAGCGCGTTTTGTGTCGAAAACAACCATGTCGAATTCCCCAACGGCGAATTGCAATTGAAAAACTTGCATCTCGGGCCGCGCGATTTTCGTTTCCAGCAGAACAATCTCTTCCATCATGCGTCCGCGAATTTCGTCAAGAATGCGGCTCTCGATAGCCATACGCTCGGTAATGGGGATGTTTTTGAAAGTCTCGTCGAGCAATAGACTTTCAATCAATGCGGATGCTTGGGCGTAGCGTAACCCTGGCTGCGAAAGAACCGTACGTTTTTTACGCTCATTCAAACTAGTCATGTTCACAACATCGATATCGCAGGTGAGGTCGAGTAAGTCAAGATACTCCTTGATTTCTGCCCGATGTACTTCGCTGATATTAATCGTTTGCTCTATCTTGTCTTTAATCAACAGCAATTTTTTCAACTGTTTACTAACAATGTTGATATCAATTCTATCTAAAATATCTGTCGGCTTGAAACGGTCGCGTCGCAAATTCGATGCTGAAATTTTCAAATCGTTCGACTTGAAATTGCGAGTCAAAACATCTATGGTGAATCGATGGTTTACATCTTCTACAATACGGTTGATAGCGCTCGTGAGTTCGCCTGCATCGTAAAGCTCCTGCAACGAACGGAAATGCCCTTCGTGTTGATAACATTTCAAGGAATGTTGAATATTCCGGGCGATTGCAGAATCTACATAGTCGTCGGCGCTCTTCTTGGTTGCGAAAGTGAACTTATCTGTGTTATAATTGCTGCCGCCCATGCTCATGGTGCCACCGTATTCGATAAATTTATCGATACCCTTTACGCCGAGCACTTGCTCGAATTCGCGATAAGGAATGAATGTCGTGTGCAATAGCTGGCAACGGTCATAAAGTTGCTCGTCTTCTGAGAAGACGAATCCCAAAGAGTCTGTTCCCGAAAGCACAATCTTCATCCCGCCTGCGGCGAAAACATCGGAGAACAAGGCGGCCCCCTCGATAAAGTCGCTGAGCAAAGTCACCTCGTCGATGAACACATAACGGTAACCGAGAGATTCCAATAATTTTAGATCGTGATTGACATCGGCAAGCGTAAGCCGCGAACTCAACTGGATGAAAGCCGCCTTCGACTGCATCTCGGCAGACATTTCTCCAATCACTTGGCGCACGAGCGTTGTCTTGCCTGTACGACGGAGCCCGTAAAGAATCAAGACGCGGTCGTTGTTTTCTCCATAAATGTAATCGTGAAGCGTACCGAAACATTCGCGCTTTTTCCACTTGGCGACGGACTTGTAAAAATTAACGAACTGAGCGCCGTTTTTGATATCGGTCTTGAAATCTGGTTTCGCGGAATATGCGGCAGGAGCCTCTGCGACCATGAATTGCAACGGTGATTTTTGCGCCTTCTCGGCGGCAATCTTGGCGGCCAATTCGGCAAACTCGTCGTCTTTGACGCGACGGCTGTGCTGCTTGCCATTCTCGGTCCACTGGTAATAAGCGTAACGCTTACCGTTGATGGTCTTGAATGTAATCCCGCCGATCCCCATGATGCGTCTCCTTAACTTTTAACTTAAATTTAACTTTTTAAGTTAAAAAAGTCAATAGGGGGAGGGGCTTCTGCAATTTTTGCCATTCCCTTACTGCGGGCGACATGTCCTATAGCTCTGAGTAATAAGGCTGGATCGTTTTCTTGGCAAATCAAATTGAGATACTCGGCGACCATCTCCTCGTTTTCAAGATATTCGGCTATGTCAAAATGCGTTAAGGGACCTTTTTTCATAATTTATAAATGTATCTAACCGGATACAGCATGTCAAGTAGTGAGATTTTTTGAATTGTCGCGGAAATTGCTGATGTTCGTCCAAAATCAAGAAATACATGAAGTGACGAATGGCGTTTTCCCGGCTGCCTACATGCAAAAAAGGCTAATCTTGAGTTTTCTATTTCACCATAGCAAGCACCTGCTCCTTGGTGATGAAGTTCAGCACCGAAAACGCGGTCATTTGATTTCCCAAATCGTTGCTCTTCGAGCCAAAATACTTGACCTCGGCAATGTCAAAGCAAGCTTTGCCGCAGCACTCGGTCTTCGTATTTTATGAAAGATGCTCCCACATGATAAATCACATCATCGACGATGACGAAACGATCGTGGACCTCGCGCATGTTCTCCAAGCGAACTGTCGGAAATTGCCTATTCAGCCGAGCCTCTTCTTCCCGCATGGCGGGGGTAATTCGGGCGGAATAGATGGTCGCATTCACCCCCTCGGCACGTTTTGCCATAAGAGAAAGAACCATATCGTTGGCAAACGGGTCTATGATAACGAGTTCATTTTTCGCCGAACGCACCAACTGCACAGCGAATTCGTAGCCGCTCCAATGCGCGTGTGCGGGTAGCAATCCCTCTCTTGGCGGCAAGTTCGCCTTTACAAAGAAATCCACCTGTTTTTCGAGGTTGATTATACGAGAATCGTGATTCTCGAGCCTATTTTCATGAGAAATCAATCGCTGGTTGATGCTACAACCCCGAAGCAAATGCTCTTTCAGAACCTGATTTGCCCAACGGCGAAAGCAAGTCGCATTTTTACTATTTACCCTGTAGCCGACGGAGAGAATCGCATCTAGATTGTAATATTTGGTCTCGTAAATTTGATCCGAGTCTTTACCCATATGTTCCAAAACGGAACATGTGGTTTTTTCGTCAAGTTCTTGTGCTGCATAAATGTTTTTGAGATGCTTTGTGATTGCAGGTCTCTTTGTTCCGAACAGTTCCGCAATCTGCGCCTGTGTAAGCCAAACAGTCTCGTTTTCTACTCGGACTTCGATGTGGAATTCCCCGCCTTCCGGCTGATATACGATAATTTCATTTTTATCGATATTTTCTGGCAACATTTTCACTTTCTTCATCTTTACCTCCGACTGCCTACAAGCAAAAAAGGCAGACTAAAACAATCAAAATTCAATTTAAATTATTGCAGTGACAGAATAATTTATTATTAGGATAATTATAATTTGTAAATTTTGCTTAAATTTTTTAGATAGTTCTTGTTGATTATGAACCCACGCGAAGTTCTCGTATTAATCAAAGGTGAAATAAAGACGGAAGAGGTTGAATCTTTTTCCTTTGATAATGTTAGCCGTAAATGTAAGGTCGTTTTCCGAAATGGAAAATCTTATGTATATAGTGCGGGTAATGTTGTTTGTCTAAATAATCCTTGCCAGCATGAGTTCAAAAACCAGAAAATTTCTGTAAATGGAATAGAGCTTTACAATATTGAGAATATCTTTGAATTCTGCGATGCGAAAACGAATAAGAAATATTGGCATATTATTTTCAAGGATAGTGCTAAGACTTATAAATACGACGAATTGAAGGTTCTGAACGAAACGAATGATTGTTTTCAAAGTGCAGTTTTGAATTATTTGAAGGATATCGCTGCAAATAATCCATTGTTGGTACAGGAATTTTGCGAGAACAGCAATAAGAAGGCGGATGCCTCTTTATTGCAAAAGCAATACAATAAAATAAAGGGTATCTACGAAAACGAAAATACGGCACTATCTCTTTATTTAAAACCTGGTGTTCAAAAGGATTTGCAGCCTGTTGAAACACGAAGCCTTGTTTTCCCATTTGGTTGTAACCTCAGCCAGATTAATGCTGTTCAAAATGCTTTCAAGTACACGATTAGCTTAATTCAAGGTCCTCCGGGAACTGGTAAAACTCAGACGATCTTAAACATTCTTGCCAATTTGTTGATTCAAGGGAAGACTGCGTTGGTTGTTTCCAATAATAACAGTGCTATAAAGAATGTTCAGGAAAAATTATCCCAGTACAAATTGGACTTTCTTTCGGCAATGCTGGGCAAAGATGATAATAAGACATCTTTTATTGAATCGCAAAAGCCTAGAAAGTTGGAATTTCCCATAGAAAAGAATCGTCCAAGTCTTGCGTCGTGGCAAACGAATATAATAGAGAAGGTTTCTTCGGCTAGGAAACTTTTTAATGAACAAAATGATTTGGCTCGTGCAAAAGCAGAGTTTGAAAGTGCGAAGGTGAACTACGGGCATTTCAAGGAATATCTTGATGAACTTGGAATTTCGGACTATGCTATTGAAAATCGAAATGATCTGAATCGATTTGATATTGAATCTATTAGAGATCAGGTTGAATCAAAGCTTGATAATCCGTCAAAGAATCGACTTTCCTTTTTTACTCGTTTATGGTTACGCTTTGCCAAGGGATTGTCTAATTGGAAATTCCTCAAAGGTGATGCTACAACTATTTTAGCAAGTCTTGAAAATTTTTGTTTTATAGTTCAACTAGCGGAATCTGAAAGTCGTATTAGGTCGTTGGAAAACTCCGTGAAAGTCAATGAACAGGCTGCATCTGACTTGCAGAACTTTTCTAAAGCGATTTTGTACGAGAATGTTTTTCGGAAGTTCAATCTGCGTAAAGAACATATTATTTATAAAAAAGAAGATTTGTATCGTAAGTGGAGTGAATTCCTTAATGATTATCCGATTGTATTTAGCACTACATTTGCTTCAAAGAGTGCGCTTAGTTCAAATGCCGTTTTTGACTATGTCATTATGGATGAATCTTCGCAAGTTGATATTGCTACGGGTGCATTGGCTATTTCTTGTGCCGAAAATGCTGTGATCGTTGGCGATAGTAAACAACTTGAAAAGGTGACGACAAGAGAAGAAAAGGAAAAGTATCAAGAAATTTTTGAAAAGCATAAAGTGCCTCAGATGTATAATTGTGCGGATTTGAGTTTCTTGGACTCCATAGGTCTTTTTATTCCTGAAGCTGCAAAAACTTTGTTAAAAGAACATTATCGGTGCCATCCGAAGATTATTGAATTCTGCAATCAGAAATTTTATGATAATCAGCTTGTTGTTCTTTCTAAAAATACGGAACAAAATCCGTTAGTAATCCATTGGACGGTTCCGACTAGTCGAGAAAATAATGTCAACCAAAAACAGATTGAAGCGATTGCTCAAGAGGTTATGCCGAGTCTCAAATCTGCGGATGTAGGAATTATTTCTCCTTATAATAAACAATGTTATGAATTAAGAAAGGTTGTTCCTGGTATTGATATATCGACGATTCACAAGTTTCAAGGTCGTGAAAAGGATTCAATAATTTTTTCAACGGTAGATAATGTTCTGACCGAGTTTTCTGGGGACCCTCAGATTATTAATGTGGCTGTTTCGAGAGCTAAGAATAAATTCGTATTGGTTGCTTCGAAGCAAGAACAGCCAAAGGGTAGTATTCTTGATGATTTGATTGGTTATATTCAATACAACGCTGGAATATCAGAAGAGAGTAAGGTCTATTCCATTTTCGATGTTTTGTTTAGTCAAAAATGCTGCAATGTATTTTATAATTTCGATAATATTTCAAAATATCCTTCAGAAAATATTGCATATAGAATGATTCGCGAAGTCTTGCAGAAATGTCCAAGTTTGAATGTTTTCTTCGAGTATCCAATGAATCACTTAATTCGAGATTATTCGAAGATTTCTGATAAACCTGCTTTGTTCAATTATGCCAAGCATCCTTCAACTCATATTGATTTTCTAATTACGAACCGAATTACGAAAACGCCTGTTTTGGCAATAGAAATTGATGGTGCGAACTTCCATAAACAAGAGTCTGTTCAAGCGGAGCGTGACCGTATGAAAGATTGTATATTGGAACAATACGGCATAGATTACATAAGATTCTCTACTAAAGGTAGTAACGAACGCGAACAGCTTGAGAGTAAATTAAAACCGTATATTGTTTCTTTATCGCCGACAGTATGCTGATGTTGACGATAAAGTGGCGATAAAAATTCGAAAAACGGCGATAAGTTAAAGGGCGAGGCGACATAAAACCCGACAAAACACTACGGAAAGGGCTACAATAAAGGCTATAGAAAAGGCTACAGTAAAATTTTTCGGTGGCCCCCAAAAGATATTTTAAACATTTCTTTGGACATAAATTGCCCAGAGATTGCCCTGAGAACGACGTAATTGCCCAGAGAAATGGCAAAAAATGCCCAGAGAATGTCCTGCTGAATTTGCCTTCCGATTGCCCAGAGAGAACAGGCTAAAGTGTTGCAGCAAATGTATTACTATATAACTGTGTTGATGGAGTATGTTTCCCTATAATTGATACTCAAGTGTTCGGAAATTCCGAACGGTTGGCTCTATTGCATAAAAAATTCTCAGAAGGTATATTAGGCATTAAATTGTAAGGAGTTCGGATGCCTAAGAAATCAACAAAGTCTTTTTTTAAGGAATATATCAATCAAGACGATCCCGAAAAGAAAGAGAGAGCCATTAATTGGCGGACAGCCATTGGCTTGCAGGCTGTTGATGGCTTGCAAGTCTCCGATTTCTTGTTAGAAATTGCACGACGCAATATCGAAGGCGAAATTTCGATGGATGAAGCCTTAAAGCTTATAGAGGCTCATTATCAAAAGATAAGTCCTGAAAATGGCGATAAATAAAAGAGGGCGAGGCGACTGTAAAATTATCAAAGAATCAATAGTTCACAGAAAAGTACATAGAAAAGTTCACAGAAAAAATTGTCGTTGATTACCGAAAGTTTTGGCTGCAATTTTTATATTCTCACCATGCGTTTCCCCATCCATTCCTTTTTCGCTATTGTCGCCTTGTCTTTCCTTCTCGCTTCATGTTCGGATTCGTTCACGGATTCGCGGGACGGGCAATCTTATGATGTTGTTAAGATTGGCAATTTGACATGGATGGCGGATAATTTGAATTTTGAGACAGTGGGGAGTTTTTGCCCGGAGGGTGATTCTCGCAACTGTAAGCGGTTGGGGAGGCTTTATTCGTGGGCGGAAGCGAGGTCTGTTTGCCCTGATGGTTGGCATTTGCCGACGAAAGCGGATTTCGAGGCGCTAGTGGCTGCGACGTCCGTGCATGCCGCGCAGTCTTCTTCACATTCTCGCGCGGGCGCAGCATTAAAAGCTAGCAATGGTTGGTTCAAAAAAGGTAACGGCACTGATGACTTCGGATTCAATGCTCTCCCGGCGGGCTATCGCGGCGCAATCTCGAAAGCGGATGACGGTGCGGTTACTGGCGGCAAGTTCGATGGTATCGGCGGTTACGCATATTTTTGGAGCGCGGACGAAGATGCTGAAAATCCTGAATCGAATGCGTATTATTTGTTCTTGTCGTTCAGCAGTGATGCAGCGAGTATAAATGCGTTTGCGAAAGAAGATTATCGCTCGGTGCGGTGTGTAAAGCCATAAAGGAGATCCTATAAAAAGGTGATCCCGGAACGGAGTCCGGGATGACAATGTCGGTCGCGCGCAGTTCTCTTCGCATTTCCCGCGCGGTTCCTTTTGCGTTTCCAGCAGTCCTACAGCAAATAATCCATCCTGATATTTCGCATGCTTTCGAACAAGTTTGCCTTGAGCGTGGAGCTTCCTTTCGTTAGGCTTTTGATTTCTTCGCGGATGGTTTTGCGGTGGCTTGCTTTTGAGAATTCGCAGGTGCAGGTGAACTTGCGGATGTCGGCGTCTTCGGCGTAGGCGATGATTTCGCTTTCTTCGCAGTAGCAGAGCGGGCGGATGATGTTGCACGGATACTTTTCGTACGGGACCATGGGCGGCATGCCGCTGAATTTGCCTTTGTACAGCATGTTCATCAGTAGCGTTTCCACAATGTCGTCCATGTGGTGGCCGAGCGCGATTTTATTGAAGTTGTTTTCGCTTGCGAACTTGATGAGTTCCGTGCGGCGCTGCGTGCTGCACCAATAACAGTTCAGCTTACGGCCTTCTTTGAGGCGGGCTTCCACAGCGACATCCTTAAAGTAAAATGGCACTTGCGGGTATTCTTCTGCCATGCGCTGCAAAAATTCGCGAGGAGCTTTGTCTGCAAAATCGCTTTGAATGTGGATGGCGGCGAGTTCGCACTTGGGGCCGAATTTGCCGAGGCGTGCGGCGAGTTCCATCAAGAGAACGCTGGAATCCTTGCCACCGCTTGTGGCTATGAGCACGCGGTCTCCGTCTTCAATCAAGTTGAAGTCGTGGATGGCTTTCGTGATTTTGTTATTGACTCTCTTGCGTATTTGACTCGACATGATTTACTTTATCCAAAATGTGCAGCGTTTCCTATTGCGCGACAATTCACATTAAAGTTCGCGGCACTTCCTTTTGCAGATTCATTCCCATTAAACTTGGCGCGGTTCCACTTGCGGACACGGTTCCCTTTGCGTACACAATTCTCCAGAATAAAAAAGGCTCTCTTTCGAGAGCCTTCAAATCTTTCCGAACTGCAACTAGTTGTCCGTCAGGTGCGTCGGCATCAACAAGAACGAGAAGTTCATGTTTTCGCCAACCGGTTCGATGATGCAAGCGCCAAGCGGGTTGTTCATCTTCATGATGACTTCTTCGCTCTTGCACATGCCAAGGATTTCTGCGAGGAATTGGCCGTTAAAGCCAATGCAGAAGCTGCCTTCGCCGTTGTGCGTAATAGCGAGTGCTTCGCGAGAATCGCCGCCGACATCCGGGTCCGTGGCGCTGAGTTCGAGGATGTTGCCGTCGAACTGCAAGCGAATCTTGCGGGTGCGTGCGTTAGCCATAGAAATCACGCTGCGGATCTTGTTCTGGAATTCCGTGGTGTTGGCCTGTGCGGTGCGTTCGAACTGTGTCGGGATTACGGAGCGGTAGCTCGGATACGGTCCTTCGTACAGCTTAGAAATCACCTGGATAGAACCGGTGTTAAAGAGAATGTGCGTTGCAGATGCACGGACTTCAACGGTGGAATCGCCCTTTGCCATGTGCAGAATGTGCTGCAAAGCCTTGTGCGGGATGATGACTCCGTTCGAAAGTTCTGCGCCTTCCTGGTCAATTGCTGCGCGGCCCAAGCGGTGACCGTCTGTTGCGACCATGGAAATCTTTCCGTCCTTGGCTTCGAGGAACACGCCGTTCAAGCTCAAACGGGTGGAGTCGGTCGATGTAGCAAACAATGTCTTTTCGGCGAGGAATGCGAGTTCGCTTGCAGCGATGTTCAACGTTTCGCCATTTTCGATTTCCGGGAACGGCGGGAAGTCGTTTGCGTCAAAGCCGATGATACTTGCCTTACCGCGTTCGCTCCACTGGATTTTAACCAGGTAGTCCTGTGCGTCGA
>CAMZFJ010000037.1 GCA_947306025.1 uncultured Fibrobacter sp. | reverse complement strand
TTAGAACAACAAAAGGGTTCCCGACGTCTGCTGGGAGCCCTTTTTGATTGCCAAATTTTACTTTTTTTATTATCTTTTGAAATTGAGAATTATTCTCAATTTCGGATTGTTTACTTTTTGAGAGAGACCGTGTTTCATATTCTAGACAAGCTAATGGTCACTTTGGCGTTGCTCTACACGGAGCACCGTATTGACCATCATTGCCATGGCGAGCATTGCCACACTTGTCACCACATTCACCACTGTCTCGACTTGATTTCGGAATTTTGCTTTGAACTCGTCGAAGCCCCGATAGAGCTCATTTGCCGTTGTTTTCTTTTTAAGCTTGTTCGTTTCGCAGTCGTTGTTCTGCGGCCGATTACGCTCGTTTCGCAAAAAATCCTTTTACTGAATTAAGCCAATCTTCTCTAGATTGTCATGTCACCCTGGAGCAAGGCGAGATGCCGCAACGATAGGGTCCATAATCTCAATAGTACATCATTCAAAAAATTTTAAAAGGATTAAAAATGAAAAAGATTTCATTTTGTGGTTTGGCGTTCGCTCTTTTTGCAGCAACGCTCAGTTCCCTCGTCGCTTGCAACAGTTCCGAAAAAGCACCAGAACAAACTAAACTCTCCATCGTCACAACAATTTATCCAGAATACGCGTGGACTAAAGAAATTCTCGGTTCACGCGCAGACTCTGTAAATCTCACGCTTTTGATGAAGAACGGTGTGGATTTGCATAGTTACAAGCCCACAGCACAGGATATCGCAAAAATCGCAAGTGCCGACATGGTCGTTTACGTAGGCGGTGAATCGGATGAATGGATTAAGAAGGCGCTTGAAGCCACTCCGAAAAAAGGCCGTTCCGAAATCAATTTGATGGAAGCGCTTGGCGACCGCGTCAAGGCCGAAGAAGTTGTCGAAGGCATGCAGGCCGAACACGAAGAACATCACCATGGCGAGCATGCAGAAGAGCATGAGCATCATGAACATCACGATGAGCACGCCGACCCTTCGGCAAGCTCAGCGACCTTGGAAGATCATAATGAACATGCCGAAGAACACCACCATCACGATCATGAAGAAGAAGTTGAAAACGATGAACATGTTTGGCTCTCGCTGAAGAACGCCGAAATTCTCGTCCAGAAAATCACAGAAGAACTCTCTAATATCGATCCGGCTCACGCTTCGCTTTACAACCAAAACTCCACCACTTACGTTGCAAAGATCAAGGCTCTCGATGGCGACTACCGCACCGCTGTAGAAAGAGCCGCCCGCAAGACGGTTCTGTTTGGCGACCGTTTTCCTTTTCGCTATTTGGTGGACGATTATGGCATTAAGTATTATGCTGCGTTTGTGGGCTGTTCCGCCGAAAGCGAGGCGAGCTTCGAAACGATTGCGTTCCTTGCGGGGAAGATGGATTCTCTATCGCTGCCCGCCATTTTCACCATCGAAAAAGGGAACCAGAAAATTGCAAACGCCGTTCTCGCTGCAAGCAAAAAATCGAAAGAAGCGCAAATCCTCACTCTCAATTCGATGCAATCGGTAACGGAACAGCAAATTATAGACGGGATGGATTATCTCTCCATCATGAAATCAAACCTTGATGTGCTGAAGAACGCGCTTAAATAAAAGCATTAAAATTCAATCGTGTCATTTTGAGCGAAGTCAAAAAATCTAAAAGCAATAAATATGAATCAAACGACAAACTTGATAAAATGCAGCCAGCTCACGCTCGGTTACGGAAGCAAAAATATCGTCAACAGTTTTGATTACGAAATCAACGCAGGCGATTACCTTTGCATCATCGGCAGGAACGGTTGCGGAAAGACAACGTTTTTGCGCGGGCTTGCCGGCATACTGCGTCCCAAAGCCGGTAAAATCGAACTTCGCAACAACCTCAAGCGCAAAGAGATTGGCTACTTGCCGCAAATTACGATTGCACAAAAAGACTTCCCCGCATCGGTCGAAGAAATCGTGCTTTCGGCATTTCAAGGCAAAAGTTTGCTGTTGCCGTTTTATGGTCGCGCCCTCCGGGAGCGCGCCAGCGAATGTCTGGCGCTCACCCGTACCGAAAATTTGCGGAAAGCGAGTTTCCGCGAACTTTCGGGAGGCCAAAAGCAGCGCGTGCTTTTGGCGAGGGCGCTTTGCGCCGCCGAACGAATGTTGCTGTTAGACGAGCCCGTTACCGGCCTCGATCCTGAATCTTCACAAAACATGTATAATATCATCAGGGAACTTCACGAACAAAAGAAAATGACAATCGTGATGGTCACGCACGATGTCGAAGCAGCAACAAAATACGCCACGCGCATATTAGACTTTAACACAATGCTTAACAATTAATCTTTAAACGGTCTCTCATTGAATCTCGTCATTTTGAGAAGCGAACAGCTTCGAAGAATCCAGTCATTTTTTCATTGGATCCTATCGGCTCAAGGCCAGAATGACATAAAAAAATTTCGTTTTCTATCACAAATGCTTGATCAACTTTTATTCTATCTTGACTTCCCTTTCGTGCGATACGCGATTATCGTCGGTACGCTCATATCACTATGTTCGTCGCTCCTGGGAGTAACGCTCGTTCTCAAGCGCTATTCTTACATCGGCGATGGACTTTCGCACGTAGCATTCGGAGCGTTAGCTATCGCCACGATTCTTAAAGTTACAAACAACATGTTCGTCATTTTGCCTATAACTATTTTCGTTGCCGTATTACTTCTTTGCGGCGGGAAAGACGCCAGAATCAAAGGCGATGCCGCCATCGCAATGGTTTCTGCAGGCGCACTCGCCATCGGCTATTTACTGATGAACATTTTCTCCGCTTCGGCAAATGTCGCAGGAGACGTCTGCACAACATTATTCGGCTCGATGTCCATACTTACGCTCAAGCCGACAGACGTTTATCTTTGCGTCACCCTCTCCATTGTTGTCCTCGTAACGTTCGTGTTTTTTTACCACAAGATTTTCGCCATCACCTTTGATGAAAATTTTGCAAGAGCTACAGGCGTAAACGTTAATTTATTCAACTTGCTCATTGCTATTATCATCGCGGTCATCATCGTCCTTGCGATGAATCTTGTCGGGGCACTTTTGGTCTCTGCACTCGTCGTATTTCCAGCGCTTTCCGCGATGCGCGTTTTCAAGAGCTTTTTCACGGTGACCATAGCGGCCGCCATCATTTCGGTCGTATGCTCCCTCGTCGGAATTCTCGTGGCCATTCTCGCCGGGACGCCCGTGGGTTCAACGATTGTCGCGATGGACATCGTTGCATTCTTGGTTTGTTACATCACAAGTTTTATTCGCAGCAGGAGTGCGTAAAATGTCGCTATTTAATTTATATAAAACAATCTCAAAAACAGCCATCATTGCTGTTCTTTGTTTATTTGCTTTTGCAACATCAAGTATCGCGAACGAAAACGTTTCCGCCAACCGAGTAGATATTGATCTTTCGCGCATGAGCAGCACCATGGTCTTTACGATGGTTTACAAAATGGTCACCGAACCTGAAAAATTTGTCGGCAAGATCATCAAAATGAAGGGAACCTTCTCTAGCTACAAAGACGAAGAAACTGGGCGACGCTTTTTCGGCTGCGTCATCAAAGATGCACTCGCCTGCTGCTCGCAGGGACTCGCTTTCGAAACAGCAAAGCCTCGAAAATACCCTAGTGAATATCCAAGCGAAGGAACCACCATCACAATTGTTGGGATCTTCGAATACGAAAAAGAAGAAGACGGAAT
The DNA here is from genome assembly GCA_947306025.1 of uncultured Fibrobacter sp. Next base: position 6,197 of record CAMZFJ010000037.1, on the reverse strand, counting down.
CGGATTCCCGATTATCAAGAACGCAAAACTTTTTAGATAAGAATGTTTCGTCTATCATACATGCGCAAGTTCATCATCGTGCTTATCGCGGCATGCCTTTTGGCCGTCGCGCAGCACCATCATGATGATTTCGAAGAGCACGACGATTGCCCCGTTTGCGTATTGATTCACGACGGATACAATCTAGATGATTTCACACCCATCGCGGTCGTATTTTGGATTCTGCTATTTATTCTACAAGTGCAGTACGCCTCGCGAAATCCATTTGCATTTGCACTTCATTATAATCCTCGTGGCCCTCCCGCCGTCAAAACTTAACCGGATTTTTCGGCGCTTCACGCCTCAGGATGACGATTTCTGTCATTCCCGCACCAGTCCTCTAACGGGGAAAGGCGCGGGCACCTTACACATTTTTCAAAAAGGATTTATAATGAAAAAATTCCAATTCTTGGCTATTGCCATTCTCTCTCTCGTATTCGCTGCTTGCAGCGACAGCAATTCCACTTCCACCGAACAGCACGAACATTTCGAAGTCGAAGGCTGGAGACTCTATTCTGCCGAATGGGACACGCTCTACAGCGTTTACCGCGGCAAAGAAACAGCTAACCTCGAAGGGCTCAAAGTCAACGCTAATTGCATGAGTGCACACATTCACGTAAAGTTCCTCGACGAAAACAATAAAGAAATCGCAGGCCCGAACGATGACGAACATTCTCTCGGCTGGGATGTTGGCGACAGCAAGATTCTCGACATCCACTTTGAAGGCGGCTGGGGTTTCCACCTCAAGGGTCTCAAGGAAGGCGAAACAAAGTTGGTTCTCAAGGTCAAGCACCACGACCATGCCGACGCCAAGACTCCAGAAATCAAGGTTGTCGTAGACAAGGCTTTGGATGCCGACAAGTGCCCGTTCCAGGAAGACGAAGATGAAGACTAGCCTTTTTAGGGCTGCTACGGGGAGCCTCCTTTTGGGAGGCTTCCTTCATTTTTCTTTTGCCCAAGAATTTATTCAAGATTTAGGCAACTCGACCGTTGTCGCCGAACAATCTACCGAGACAATTTTAAACGGTTTGCGCAAAGACGATGAATTGCAAGCCGATAAACTCGATCGCAAAATTTCGACCACCATTGCAGAGACCATCAAGAATGAGCCCGACATTGCCATCCGCTCCATGGGTCCTGCCGCCGCACGTCCCGTCATTAAAGGGCTTTCGGGCAGTCACGTCACGCTCACCGAAGACGGTTCATTTTGCGGAGACATGAGCGCCACCTCACCCGATCACGCCGTCGCTTCAGAAGTCTTAACCGCGCACAAACTAAACGTTATTCGCGGGCCACAAATTTTAAGCCATTCATTCGCCGCCGCAGGCGGAGTCATTCAAGTCGAGCACAATGACATTCCCTTTGAAATCGCGATATTCCGCGATTCATCATCTAGTGATTCACAAGCGCGCGATTCAAGCAACTCGCAACTTCACGGCTACATCACCGATTACGCCGAAAGCGGCCAACCGGGATTCGCCACCACCGTGGGCGCGAGCGCCAATATTCACGAACTATCGCTCAAAGGCGAAGCTTATGCACGCCACATGGGCGACATGAAAACACCCGATGGCGATTTGAAAAACACCGACATCGAAAACAAAGGCTTTGCCATTGGCGCCTCCTACAGTTTTGAACGATTTAAGATTGGAGCCTCCTTCCGCAACTTCAATTCCGATTACGGCATCCCGGGCGGGTTCATCGGCGGGCACCCCAACGGTGTCGATATTGACCTTTTCAAACGCGACTTGACTTTGCGCGGGCTTTACCTCCCCGCCCAAAAATCTAGCGACACATTGAGCGTCACTTTCCGCTTGAATCAATACCACCACACGGAATACGAAACCAAAGAATACGTCGGCGCCGAATTCGCAGTCAATCAAGCAAACTTGCGAGTCGAAAAACTCATTGCGCAAGGCGGTCCATTTTTTGGCATCCACTTCGGCGCTGAATTGGACGCGCGCTCGATAGAAATGGGCGGTTACGTTTTTACGCCACCAACAAATTCCTACGCCGCCTCTCTCTTTTCTGTCGCAAGTCTTAACGGATGGCGAGACGGTCTCGAAATAACTTTGTCCGCACGATTCGGCGGTGCATTCTTTAAGCCAAGCGAAAGCGTTGTCGCCGACAAAGACGCCATCGAAGACCGCAACTTTGCGCTATGGGCCATCGCAGCCGAATTCTCGCAACGCGTTGCTCCCGGCAAATTCCTCACGCTCGACATTTTCAGAACCACCCGCGCCCCGACCATTGAAGAACTCTACAATCAAGGTCCGCATCTTGCCGCCTACACTTATGAACGTGGCAACCACAAGCTCGATGCCGAAAGCGGTTACGGTGCAGAACTCGAATTCCGCAACTACGGCGAAATCATCAACTGGCGCGCCGCTGTTCACAGCACATGGTTCTTGAACCATCTCGCCCCCCGCGCCACCGGCGATACAAACTGGTCGCAAATTTTGCCGATTTACCAAGTCAGCGGCGACAACGCACTCCTCATGGGCGCAAGCGCTTCCATCGAACTCCCGGCAGAACAAGGATTCTACGCACAAGCAGGCGCAAGCTATGTCTGCGGATTCTACCAGAACGAAAACTGGAGCGACATGCCGCAAATTCCGCCATTCAAGTTCCACGGCGAAATCGCTTACCTCTGGTCGCATGTCCGCGCAGGAATCAACACCGAATTTGCACTCGCGCAAAACCGCGTGGACCGCTACGAAGAACACACCCCCGGCTACGTCACGTTTGGCGCATCCCTCGAATTCCACTGGTCGCTTGCGCTCGCCCGCTACAGCATCATCCTCCGAGGCGATAACTTGTTCAACGCAGACGTGCGCAACCACCTTTCTCGCCTAAAGTCCGTGATGCCCGAAAAAGGACGCAACGTGAGCATTCTTGTAAAAGCGGAAATTTAGAGATTACAAAGTCCAAATTTTAATGAGGGGAAAATTTACTTCTTTAAGCAACGAATCAAAAAAGTAATTTTTTCCCCACAAGAATATCCTGTATTCACTTGACCATTTCCTTGCGTCAAATCAAAAGTATAATAACATGTATTTTCATTATCATCTTTTGTTGTAGATGCAAAAGAAACACCAAAATCATATAAAGCAGGGATTGCCGAAAAGCCAAATTCATCAGAAATCTTTTCATCATCATCAAAATTCCACGCCCCTTTAGCCTTCATAGCACCCGCTACAGTCTCAGCTTTTTTATGAGTTTTAACATAATCTTCTAAAACAATCCAATCCTTTGCACTTGGTATTTTCCACCCCTCAGGGCACATTCCCTGCACTAAATTTTCCAAATCACTAGTGGACAACGAATATAATGCTCCACCAATCGCACAGTTTTTAGAATTGTGATCGGGGCAAAAAACACCCGCTATAGAATCGGCCCCATAAGCCAAATTTTCAGCAAACCATATCTGCGTTCCAATACCAACAGTTTTATATGTACGATTATCTCGTTTATCCACATATTGTCCATAATTACATTCGGATTTGTGTAATCCATAACATCATAATCATAAACAGTCGCGACATTCCAAGAAGAATTCTTACACAACATATAACCAACTATACCCTCATATTCCTGAGGATAAAATTCCATATCATTAGCTTTTGTACAAGATTTCATCATCAATTCTTCATTATCATCAGCATTTCTCCACTTTCCAGATTCACAAACATAATAACCTTCATGTCCATCTACATTCATCAGATTCATTTCTCCAACATTCGATTCATTACACTCGTTCCTTCGCGAAGACGAACTCATTGGCGATATAAATATAGAGCTGGAACTAGATTTCGCTTCAATCTTGGGTGTCGGTTCCTTAGCCCATGCGGCAGTTGACATCCATGTATGCGGATTGAAGCCTTTAAATTCTGTAAAATAATCCTTCTGAACAGTCTCAATCAACTTCTTCTTTTCTTCATTCTCATATTCCCAATGAAAATAAAGATACCACATATTATTCGTTATTTCATAGCTTTTTTGATCAGCCATAATCATCGGAAAAACATAAACATAGACCGAATCAATATCTAATGTTCCACCAAGAGAATCTTTTGGATAAAAGGATGGCATATATTGTTCAAGATTCGTAGACGATTCTATCATAGAATACTTAAAAAGACCTGTAGCCCTTTCTTTAACCCGCGTGAATACAGTATAAGAACCACTCCCCGATTCCCGTTTGACATTGAAAAAACCACCTTCTTCCCCAATAAGGAACCGGGGTTCCTCCATTCTAAAATAAACATCGATTGGGCCAAAAGACTTTACAGACTCCACTGTTTTAAACACTTTCCACGACTGATAATAAAGGACACAAGAAATGGTATTGTTCTGTGGACGACTCCCTAAAAAATTCACAAGTTCTGCACTATCAGCATTTATCGATGCCACCGTACCCAAGCGATTCTCGAACTTTTCAAAGGAGAAAGGTATAACCAGCGTGTCGCCACCATTGGCAAGTTTACATTTCGATAATGTCGTATCCCCCATAAAATATTGTGACTTGACAGGAGGCTTTACCGTAAAGAACAAGGAACCTTTTTTATAAGACCATCCACGAATATAATTCAAACTAGGAGTAAAACTGAGATAGAATATATCGTTAGCAGAAAAAATTTCACCCGGTTGATCTGAAGGAACAATGTCAAAAACAACATTCCATTGATTACATGATGATGGCGCTGAAATTTCTACGGAGTGAAAATTTTCATCAGGCAATGTTAAAGCGGTTCTTCCCCATTTAGACGTATCCGTTTTTACAACCTGTCCATCTACTTTGAAAATCAAGTCGCCTTCATAGCAATTTGTATGAATTTTGGATATATCAAATACTAAAGAGTTGGTAATAAAATTCCTTTGAATAATGTATTTTTCACCATCGCCAACGAGCTTATTAAAAAGTTGAACATCTTGCGATGCAGCCAATTCATAAACATCTTCAGAACCACGGTAATGAAGAATTTTGACTCGAAAAGTATCTTGAACGATTAAAGGAAATCTATCATCCTCTTGATTTTTCGAAACAGGATCACTACATCCGAACATTAAAACACTACAAAGAATCAACAAAAACCATTTTTTCATAAAGCATTCCCACCTTTTGCTCTACTGGTATTGATAATAGCCATCGCTATACGAATACAGAATCAACGACGAGGGTTTTAAGCGAACTCCAGATCTTGCAATCGGAATAATTTTGACTGAATTCGTATTTTCGCACAGTCCAAAAACTTCCAAATTATCAAAAGTAAAATATCCATTATCATCAACATTGACTTCAGCTCCTGCATTTATTTGCAAGTGCTTAAGCATAATTTTCTTTTCGAAATAAATCGTATCAAAACCATTCAAATGCATCGTTGATGAATCAGACCTTTTTACCATACCCCTCAATTCCGTGTCCGTTTTAGCAGAATCAACAACAGCATTGCCAAAAACACCCGAAAGCGACCAGTTAATTTCAACAGGGGCAGAAACAGGCGTTCCGGCAGGTTCATCCGAGGAACACGAGCTCAAAATCAATAACAACAACATCGCAAAAAATGACATTTTCATCAACTTCTCCTTTTTTCAGCACTTTTGCAGAATTTAGGATAAAAAAATTTTCTTTTCAATATCAAATCGAGTAATCAGCGCAATATTCGACCAGAAATGCGCCCCCACATGGTCTCTTCCGCGCGATATTTGTATATTCTTTAGCGTTAAAAACTAGAAGATATTACGATGGCCGATAAAGAATTGCTCGATAAAGAAGTTTTAAAGACCGTAAGCCGCATTGAACTTTCCGTGCGCGGCACGCTCGACACCGTGATGACCGGAGCCTACCACAGCTCTTTCAAGGGCAACGGTATGGAATTCAGCGAAGTCCGCGAATACATGCCGGGCGACGACGTCCGCACCATTGACTGGAACGTGACCGCACGAACAGGCACGCCTTACGTCAAAAAATTCATCGAAGAACGTGAAATGACCATGCTCCTCATGGTCGACGCTTCCAGCAGCTCAGAATTTGGTTCGGGCAAGCAAATGAAGGGCGAAGTCATGGCTACGCTCACGGCTCTCCTCGCATTTGCCGCCATCAAGAACAACGACAAGGTCGGCCTCCTCATTTACACCGACCAAGTCGAACTTTTCAT
>CAMZFJ010000036.1 GCA_947306025.1 uncultured Fibrobacter sp. | reverse complement strand
ATCTTCCCAATAGCGACGGCTACCAACCTTTTGCACCATTTTTGCATAGATTGCACCCTGCAATTCCTGGAATCGCATTTCAATCTGGTCCTGCAATTCTCTCTGGATTTTCTGTTGCTCGGGCGGCAACTTTTCGATATCGCTTCCGGGAAGGCCACTCGACACTCCGATATGCCCATCCGAAGGGCTTTTGCCATTACGCGGAGTATAAAACTGAATCTTATTGACCATCGCATTGAAACAGTCATCGTGAGCTCGCAATGCGTTCAAGATTTTCCATACTACTCGGAATCTATCATTGTTATTCAAGGCATCTTCGGCTTTTTCACTTGCCGGAACAATCACGGGAATAATGATATAGCCATATTTTTTGCCGGGAGCCGTTCGCATCACACGGCCCACACTCTGCACCACATCCACTTCGGAATCACGCGCACTCAAAAAGAGAACCGCGTCAAGGCTCGGCACATCCACGCCTTCGCTCAAGCAACGAACATTGTTCAAGATTCGGCACTCGCCATCTTCAATGTCGGCCTTCAACCAAGCCAAACGTTCTTCACGCTGAGTCGCCCCCATACCACCATCAATATGCATGGCAGAAACGCGAACAGAATCCTTCTGTGCTTCGGGCTTCAAAGCATCGTAATAGGAATCCTTCAAATCGTTGATTTGCGAAACAATTTCCTTCGAGACCTTGATATTCTGCGAAAACGCAACGGCGCGTTTCATAGGTTGTGGATCAATATCCTTGAGTTGGCGATCATCCACAAGCGTAATTTTGGAAAGAGCGTTGAAACATCCAATGAGTTTCGCATCATCTTCAGAAAGTATTTCACCGGTCTGTGTCGCCAGTGATAATTGCAAACTTTCGGTCATCGCCAACGGGTCAATCGTAAGGACAAGAACCTTGTAATCGGAAAGGAGTTGCTTTTCAACAGCTTCACCAAAACCAATACGGTACATTTCCTCGCCGTAAAGTTTCGGATCATCCATGGAGCAGATTTCTACAGCACCTTCCTCCGCTTTTTTCTTACTTGACTCACTGTAAAGACGCGGAGTCGCAGTCATATAGATACGCTTCTTAGCGCGCAAAAAATCTGAATTGTGGACCTTCACAAAGTTCGATTCTTCGGCACCGAAAACAGTTGCTCCTGTAGTGCGATGAGCCTCATCGCAAATAATCATATCAAACTGGAAATCAGCACCAATCTTCTTTTGAGCCTTAGAAATCACATCAATAGATTGGTAGGTGCTGAACACAACCGTCATGCCACCTTTTTTATAACGGGCAATTTCCAACTGCTTAACAATAGAGTTTACATCCGTTGAAGCCGGTAACGCAAGGCTTGTAACGCTATAACCGTTGCCTTCGTTTTCTCCATTGGCACGAACTTTTTTCGAAACGCCTGTATCGGAACAAATGCAGATAGGCTTAATCGGTTCCTGCGCATCGGCAGTCCATTCACGAAGGGTTTGCCCCAAAAGGGCGATAGAGGGAACTAAGAAAAGAATCGTTCCCTTGCTATCGGTTTCTTTTTCGGCAATGCAAAGCGAAGTGTATGTTTTTCCGGTCCCACACGCCATAATGAGCTTACCACGCTCATGCGATTCATCTTTGAAGTATTCATGGACTTTTGCAATAGCTTCTTTTTGATGGTCGCGAGGAGATTTCTTTTTGACTTGTGCATTTTCGCCACTAGAGCCCTTATCCAAGCGATCCCAATCCACCATGGCATTTTCAAGTTCCAAGAGACCCACGCGATGGAATTCTGGATCTTGGTTTTCCAGAGAGTTCAAGGCCTCTCTATTAAAGCCATGTTCTGTGGTATCAAGCCAAAGACGATAAGCAAAGCGAACTTTGTTCCCTTCCCTATCTTTAAATGTTTTTCCTGATGTTGCAAGGAAAGTATCTACAGCAGGTTTATCAATGACGGCATCGGCTTTATAGCATTTGCACTGAATAGCCCAAAAGTATCCGCCTGTTGTTTCTGCAACCAAATCAATACCTACATCTTTACCGCCAAACTGATCTTTTGCAAAGAAGTCGTTCCAAAGCCATACATTCGAAAGGGTATTTGCGTAGATGGGATCCGTTTGCAAGTAGCGTTGCATTAGCAATTCAAACTTGTTACCCTTTTCACGTTCAGAAGCACTTTCGGCTCGATACTTATCGAGAATTCTTGTGAATATGGACTTATAGGCGTTAGAAAAGTCTATCTTAGGTTCAGATGCAGGCTGATTTACGCCCGGCATATAGCGAAGCCCCAGACCACCAGGAGAAGCGACCCAATCTGATTCAGGCCACAATTTGAATTCAAGAATATCAATACCGAAATCGCCATCAAACTCACCCGCATCGCCGGTAAGAACTTCGCCAATTATCATACCATTAGCATTTGTCTTAGCAAAAAGATTTCTCGCTTTCTTGCAGGACTTTTCAAAATCTAGACGAGCGTCAGCTTGTTCCGCTGGGGATTTATGTTTTATGCTTTTCTCAAACTTTTTACTCCAGTAGGTAATATCAGCTTCTAATTGGTCTTCAGAACCCGTGGATTTAGAAACAGCTACGGCAAGCCTTTTATTTGCGAAGGTCTTTGCATTGGTACGAAATTCAAATAATTTTACACCAGTAAGCAATAACTGAGCAAATGGAGAACGAACTACAAAATACTGAAGAGGCTTGTCCTGTGGCATAGGGATTCCTTTGTTTATTCATTTCGAAAAATAGTCAAAAAAAATAAGGTCAAAATGAAGTTGACTTTATTTTTTATTCAAAAATCCTTAAAACGAAACAGGGATAAAGACGATACTTTCTATTATTCGGATGGATTAAATCATAAAAGTTCAAATAAAGCTCAAATCATAACATCATCATTAATGTGCAGGCAGGTATTTTATGGGAAAAATAGAGTTGTATATTACAGTAAAGATGACCTTGCTACAGGTCACCACCTATCGCTAACAGAGAATATCCTAGATTCATTTGATGAAAATACTGCATACGAAGACATCAATGATATCCTTGAATTGGCGTCAATCAGATTGTACATTAAAAATGAATTATTCTTGCGTACTTGGGACGAAGAAAAAATCAACCTCTATAAAAATACAGTTGATAAGTTCCCGTCAATAATAGCACGTTTTCTTAATAATTGGCTTGGTTCAAAGTTTAGTGCTGAATATGATTCTATTGAATATGAATACCGAGAAATTTTTTGGACTTCTATAGCTGATTTTGGTTGTTTCAAATCATTGGCGAAGGATGCTTTTGCAACATGGTTGAAAAATAATGAACATGAATTATACGATATTCTGAAACATGAAAAACTTGTAAGTCGTTTTTCTGCAGAATTGTTGTCTGTGATAAAGAAGTCTAAGATCGCAGCCGAATTGCTGATAGAATATTCCTTATTCAATCCCCAAAACCTAATCTGCTGGCCTAAAGCAATGTCTGATTCTGATAAAAGACAAATGGTGGTTGATTACATAAGCAACGAAAATATCAATGTAAATTATCTAATAAAAATTCAAGATTCCTCAAGAAATGCGGAGCCGAAGATAGACAATGAAATCCGTTTGATGGCAAAACAGGCCTACGAAAAATGGTTTGCCAAACAGGCTAAGGGACATCACATCGGAGTGCAAGTTGCTTCTGTTCCATCAATGGATAAACCTTTTCGTTATCATGAAAAAGGAACTACTGCGATTGCCGAGATTAATGCCGAGTGGGTAAGAACTCATTTAGATTTTCAGTCTACATTTCTGATGCTAAAGGTTTATTTTCAATTTGTTGATGGTGACAATCGTTCAATGTTGCCTTTTTACAAAAAACAAAGACTGCTTTTCGCAGATATGGGCGTTCCCCAAAATAATAAAGAAGTGTATCCCAAAGACTGTGTTGCGTTTGTCATTCACAATCTTCTATATAGTTCACTAATTGATGCTTATCGGACTGAACTTCAAAAAAATGACCTTTATTTCGAAGACTTGTTCAAATGTTTCTTTGAAGAATGGTTACCTTTAGCTTATGGGATAAACTGTTTTACATTTAATCCGCCAAGCATTCAAACAACAGACCTCGAAAAGATAAAGATTATTCTTCCCGAAATCGAAAGAGTTTTGAAGATTTATAAAATGTTCCAAAAAGGGAATGTTGATATGGATTTGCTAAACACCTTTTCATCCCCTTTGGGCGATCTGCATGAACTGAAAAGTCTTTCAAAAAGAAAATACGTTTATCCAGCCAAAGAGGGTTATGGTGTTTTTAATGTTCTTTTTAGCGGGCTTTTGACTATAACACCATTGTTAAAATCAAAGGATAAATTTTACAAAAGTTTTTATGAACGGCTACAAAAAGAGAGTATTCATTACGACAATTTAGATGAACGCGGCCAAGAACTTTTGCAATATCTGGTCAACGCAGGCTGCGTTTCTGTTAAAGATGGAATTGTTGAATACGACCAAGAAAAGTGTAACGCCTTAAAAGAAATATATGACAATGAACTACTAAACATTCTGCCACTAAATCATCAAGATCAACAATGTATTGAAGGATTAATCGAAACGGGTATAATTGAAGCTAGCGACTCATTATTTTCAAAAAACGAACAAGACTACATTTCGTTCATTTGGGATGATAAATTTAAAAACGGTCTTGCAATTCGTAACCGATATTTACATGGTGCTTATCCTACAGACGAGCGACAGATACACTGGGAATACATCGAATTGCTAAAATTACTTGTGATGATAATGATTAGTATGGATGAAGAGTTCGCAACATTACGGAACGCGTGATATTCTTATAAATTTGGTAAAACTTCAAGGTCGCATTTGCGACCTTGAACACGCAATTAGCAATTCTCAGCATTCAGGTTTTTAAGGGCGCAGCCCTTAGGCCACTTCGACGGGCTCAGTGCGGAGAAGGGGGTGGCGGAAGAGCCGGCTATGCAATGTGTGACTGGATCCTTCGGCGTTTCACGCCTCAGGATGACGATGCGGGAAAGCCGAGGCTGAAGACAGGGGGAAACTTCCCCCTCTTGCCTCTATCATCCTGTTTGTTTATATTATAATCGTTATTTCGACAATCCCTGTGACAGTCGGCATAGACCTTATGGTCCGTACGTGCATCCGCGATGGGGCTCATCAACCTTCTTGTTGATGCTGTTGGATAGCTGGCAGGAACACGACCTGCTCGGGTGCGTTCGCTAAGGCGGGCGCCAAGTAACGCCGAGGAAAACCCTCGCCAACAACACCGCAAGATCATCCTCCCGAGCATCGCTCGGAAAATCCACATAAAATCGACAAGGCACAATGTGGCCTTGTAAATCACGTTTGTCGCAATTTTGCACAAACCTCTCGACACGACGTATTCAAGCGTTCGTGTTATTGCAAGATTTTGAACAGGTGAAATTTATGGGCTTTAATGAATTAGAACAACTCATATCAAAAGATGAAACGAAGAATATCGAACTGAAGAAGTCAACAGGTGAACTTCGGGAAGGCATGCATTCCGCATGTGCCTTTTTGAATTCCGATGGTGGCATTCTTGTTTTTGGGGTATCCCCATCTTTAAAAATTTTGGGTCAGATTGTATCTGAATCGACTCGCCGCGATATTGCTCAGGCTTTAGCTGGGATTGAGCCCGCAGTCAGTCCGGTCATTGAATATGTCGATATCCCAAACAAACCGAATTTTCAAGTAATTGTGTTGAGGTTCAATCCGTGGGTTTATGGACAAAAGCCTTATACTTTTCACGGGAAGCCGTATTACAGATTGGAGAGCGTTACCAAGGTAATGCCTAGGGACATGTTTGACGAAAGAGTTCGGCAAAACTTTCCGCACCAATTCTCGTGGGAAATGCGTGTAGCAGACAAAATCACTATCGAAGATTTGGATGAACGGAAAATTCGCGGACTCGTCCGCCTCGGTGTTGAAGAACGCAGAATCCCCGAGGAATCGCTTTCTGAACCGATCGAAGTTATTCTGGAAAAATGGAATCTGCTTGATAACGGTAAGGTGCGAAATGCTGCAGCGTTTTTATTTTCTCGAAAAAAGCCCATTTTTTACGAGGTTCGCTTAGCGCGTTTTAGAGGAACGGATAAGGATTACTTCATCGATAACCAGCAGGCGTTCGGAAACTTCTTTGAATTGCTAGACGCGGGAATGGCGTTCTTTTTCAAGCATTTATCTTTAAGTGGCGAAATCAAGGGTATTATGAGAGAAGAACATCTCGATGTTCCCGTCAAAGCACTACGCGAGGCTTTGATTAACGCCCTGTGCCATAGAGATTATGACATTTACCAATGCTCTATCGGCATTGCCATCTATGACGACCGCATTGAAATAGAGAGCCCAGGGCTACTGCCGCATCAATTGACTCCTAAAACAATCAAGCGAGTGCATAAATCATTTCCGCGAAACGAGGTTTTAGCCAATGTACTGTACCAAACCACATATTTGGAAAAATGGGGTTCGGGAGTTAAGCGAATTATTGAAGTCTGCAAGGCTGAAGGTTCCCCAGAGCCATTCTGGAGTGAAGAGGCCGGCTATACGGTGGTAACTTTCCCGCTAGCCAAATTAAACGGCAGGATTCTTACCCAAAATGAGCCTCAAAATGAACCCCAAAATGAGCCTCAAAATGAGCCTCAAAATAGATTTTCTCTTATAGAAAAATACATTGCAGAAAATGAAAGCATCTCGATAAATACTATCGCAGAACGGTTGAACACCGCAAGAATTACAGTTAGACGCGATCTCAAAAAACTTGGCTACGCTTGGGAAGGCGCGTCAAAGAAAGGTCACTGGGTAAAAAACAAGGAGTAATCATGTTTGATGAAATGTTCGTTAAAAGGAGATAAAAATGAAAGATATCGATTTGATTAAAAACGGGAGGTCACAATTTTTTGCGACCTTAAACACGCAATTAGCATTCTCTGCACCCAGGTTTTTAAGGGCGGAGCCCTTAGGCCACTTCGACGGGCTCAGTGCGGAGAAGGGGGTGGCGGAAGACCCGGCCTAGCAAAGTGAGACTGGATCCTTTCCTTCGACAAGCTCAGGACAAGCTCAGTTTCACGCCTCAGGATGACGAGGCCGGGGCTGAAGACAGGGGGAAACCTCCCCCTCATTTTATTATACTATACCTAACTGTTGGAGGAGAATATGGTTAACAAGTTCACTTTTGCATTAGGTTTTGCTTTGGCTGCCGCACAGTCATTCGGTGCGGTTTATTATGTAGCGACTGACGGGAGCGATGCGAATGCGGGTTCCATGGCCAAGCCATTTGCAACGCTGAACAAGGCGAATGAAGTGGTGCATGCGGGCGATACGGTGTGGGTTCGCGGCGGCGTTTACGACTTGCACGATACGGTGTTTTACGCGCGGTACAAGATGACGGCGGGAATCCTCTTGACGGCAAGCGGCGAGAGCGACGACCAGCGGATTCATTATCTGGCGTATCCAGGGGAACGGCCGATTTTTGATGGCGCGAACTTGCCTGTGGCTGAGGGCATCGAACATAGCGATGGCACGCCTGCGGGTGCGATGTACACCTCGCCCATCGTGATTGCGGCAAAGTTCCTGCTTTTGAAGGGGTTTGAGGTTCGCAATACTCCCATTAATCATAATTCTAATTCGGGTGTGTTTCTTTATGCGAGCAAGCATATTTTCTTGGAGCAGATGGAAAGTCACCACAATGCGGGTCCGGGATTTTTTGCGAACGATGGCGCAGCAGATGGCGGCGGTCATATTTTTTTGAATTGCGATGCGCATGACAACTACGATCCGGATGGTTGGCAGGGCGATGGCGAGAACGCCGACGGTTTCGGAGCGCATTACCAGAAGCCTGGCCAAGGCGATACGACCAAGTTCATCGGGTGTCGCGCGTGGTGGAACAGCGATGATGGTTTCGATTTTATCAATCAGGAATTCCCGGTGGTTTTGGAGAATTGCTACGCCATGGGGAACGGCTACAGCGATTACGGTACAGGGGATCCGTCGCACGGGAACGGTTACGGGATTAAGATGGGTCAAAGTACGCTGGGCGGCGGGAGGCACACCATCAAGTATTGCGTGGCGTGGAAAAACAAGGCGTCCGGATTTTATGCAAACTACACCGGTGTCGGTAGCAAATGGATCAACAACACTTCTTACATGAATGGCGATCGTTCTTTCAGCATGGCTTCAACGCTTTTCGATGCCGAAGGGAACCGCTTGGCCGAAGTGGCACCGCTTACGGGCGACAGTGCGCATGTGCTCAAGAACAATATTGCTTTTCCGAACAAACTATCGCAAATCGGGACTTGCTGGGAAAAGATATCGAGCCAGAACATCGACCATTATATGGATTGCCCTGCGGGCGAAAACAATACTTGGAATTTGAAACTCGACTTGACGGAAGATGATTTTGTGAGTCTCGATGACCCGAGCATGACGGTTACCGGCAAGGATCTTTCGACAATTGCGGGGATGCTTGGCCCACGCAAGGATGACGGTAGCTTGCCGGATGTAAACTTCTTGAAGTTGAAGGCCGGGAGCCGTGCGATTGACAAGGGCGAAGATATCGGGTTCCCATTTGCGGGGAGTGCACCGGATTTAGGGGCGTTTGAATACGGACTTTCGAGCAGTTCCGCGAGCAATTCGTCGAGTTCAGCTACGGTTGCCATCGCAACGAATTTCAAACATTCCGCAGATGTCACGGAACCGGCGACGGTGTTTGACTTGCAGGGTCGTTACTTGGGAACTTTACCGGCAGAACAATTGCGCGACAAATCCATGAGCGAGGCGTTACGGGTGCAATTAAGAACGCCGGGCGCATACATAATAAAACGCGGTCTAAGGCTGCAAAGAGTTATTGTAAGATAGCGAATGCATCCAGGTTTTTAAGGGCGGAGCCCTTAGGCCACTTTGGCCCTTTACTTCGACTAACTCAGCACAGGCTTAAGCTCAGGGACCCAACAAGGTTGGTGAGCCTGTCGAACCACGCCTCAGGATGACACTTTCCGCCGGGGCTGAAGACAGGGGGATTTCTCCCCCACCTTATCAAAAATTCTTGTCATTTTTTTAGCAACAAAAAATCCCCTTCCGTGAGGAAAGGGACCGTTTTTATTTTAAAGCAGTTTGCTTAGCGGACTTGCATCTTCAGGAGCTGAGAAGCAGAACCCTGCTGTACACGGACAACATAGTTTCCGCTAGGAATCATTCCGAAATCATGTGCGAAGCTGCCAGAAGCAACCGTTTCGCTATGGCTTTCGACGGTGTTACCCATCATGTCGATAACCTGAACCTTCACGAGGCCAGCCTTAGCGACAGACACATGCAAAGTGCGGCCTTGGACAGAAGCCTTGAAGTTAGCACGAGCGGCGCCAACCGGGATAGCACTCTTAGTAGGCAATGTTCCAACGCACTTCACGTTGTCGATTGCCAATTCGGTTCCGAGGTTAGCGGCGGTGAGCTTTTCGTCAACCACCCAAGTCAACTTGGAAACCTTGGCCCAGGAGAATGCCACAATGCTGCTCGGAGCTGCATCTGCAACCCATTCCGGCTGAGTCATGGTAGAAACTGTTACGGTCTTCCAGCCTGTAGAAATTTTCTGATCGTCAGCAACGTGTTCATAACCAGCATTGGCCTTAACGCCAGTTACAGAAGCACGCATGTGATGGCCTGAACCCTTGTAATCATACTGGACTGCGGTACAGCCAGAAAGAGTACCGGCATCAAAGGCAACTTCCATACCCACGGACGGATAGGTCGTATCACCCGGAGTAATGCCAGAAATGCCCTGCATGGCGATATAGGAATTGCCAGTTTCGGTCACGAGCATATCCCAGGAGCCCTTTGCATCTTGCGTATTGGTAAAAGATCCACCAGCGTCGTACAGGTACCAGTAAGCAGCCTTGCCGAGACTTTCAGCAGTGGTGTTGCCATCTTCAAAGTCATCAATAACTGTAGTCGTGCCCGTTTTCGGCGGATTCGTACCGCCACCAGGATTGCTACTACCACCAGCATAGCCGGCGCAGTTCACATCGTCAATGTA
>CAMZFJ010000035.1 GCA_947306025.1 uncultured Fibrobacter sp. | reverse complement strand
GCTGTAAGGAGGAAAAATGAAAGAAATATTGGAATATACGAGCTATCGCCAGTATATTGCGGATTACTACGCCGATAAAAAGGCGAAATCTGCGTTTACTTGGCAAGAGTTCGCTGACGAAGCCGGATTCTCTTCACGTGTTTATCTGAAATACGTGAGTGAAGGCCGCTTTAACTTGAGCGAAACGGCGACAGTCCGCGTTGCAGATGCCATGCGCTTGGTGGACTACGAACGTGAATATTTCGCGGAAATGGTCCGGTTCGACCATGCGAAAACGGATGTCGAAAAGAAGGCCGCCTTTAACAACATGCTTGCCATTGGTGATGCGCACAAGGCTAAAATCTTGGAAGGCGATTCGTTCCGCTTTTTTGAAAGCTGGAAAAATCCCGTTATCCGTGAACTCGCTCCATCAATGCCTGGCGCAAAACCGCTTGCGCTTGCTCATGCCTGCCGTCCAGAAATTACCGCCGCCGAAGTCAGCGAAGTACTGAATTTCCTTGTCAAAGGTGGCTTCTTGGTTAAAAATGCCGAAGGCAATTACGTACAAACGGAAAAATCCTTGACAACGGGCCCCATGGCGGTAACGCCTGTGGCTGTTCGCACGATGCACCGCCAAATGGGTGAACTCGCGCTTGAGGCGATTGAAGGTGTTTCTCCGGATAAACGAAATTTTTCCGGTGTCACGTTTGGCATCACTAAAGAAGGCTACGACGAAATCGTGCAAGAAATTGCCGATTGCCGTAAAAGGGTTGTGGCTATTGCAAGGAAAAATGCTGCCACGGACGAAGTTTATCGTCTGAATATGCAGCTTTTCCCGCTGACAAAGAAACAAGATTTAAAAAAATAAATGAGGAGGAATGTATGAATTACTCAAAATTTAGTGGACAATTTGTCTGCAAAATGGCGATGCTGCTCGCCTTTGTGTTCGCAGCGTGCTCGGAAAATAATGGCCCTCTCACTGGCGGAACTGTTGAACTCACTGGCGGAACTGTTGAAGAAACAGGCGTTTATGCTTTTAAAGGCATAAAAGGGCGTTCCATGCGTATTTCTTACGAAGAGTCGTCGGATTCGTCGCTCTTCTCGAGTTCGCTTCAGAAAGGATACATGGTAAGGATGGTGGAGCTGGACTCCGTGACGTTCGATACGACGGAAAATGTTTTTTACAGCTCCCTCACAGATTCCTCGGGTATGTTCTCGTTCGACAGTGTTTCACTGAACAGCCCCTACGTGATGCTTGAGTTGTCTCCTTTGTATCATGTAAATTGGTGGACTACGCAAGACGAGTACATCGTAGCTACACGTGACCTGTATTCTTGGAGCCTATACCGTGCCGTAGTTGATTTGCGAAAATCTGAGCGAATCTCTATCAATGTGATGAGTTCCTTAGAAACATCCCGCTTGCTCTATTTGATCAAACAGGGATCGTCTTATGCTGCAGCCAAGCAGCAAGCGGACCGCGATGTAATGGACGCTTTCGGATTTTACAACAAGCCGTTTGTTTATGAAGGCAAAACGTCTATAGAGTACTACTATGAAGAAATGGATGCCGTGTATTTTGTGAGTATCTTCACGGACTACGATGCATGTATCGATCGTCAAGCGAGAGAAATTTTCAATGCAAATGGGTCGTTTGCCAGTCTTCCGGATTCCATCAAGGACAACTGCAAAAAAGACATGAGTCCTAGAATTTGGCATGGTCGAAAGGATATCGAACTCGACGAAAAAGACAAAATAATGTACGGCAACTTCCTCTCAAGTCTCTATGGGCGTGGAGAATGTACGGCAGAAAAGGAAGGTGATTCGCTAGAAATAGAATTCTTGGGTCCTGAAATGACCTTAAAGATAAAGTGTTCATCGGGTGACTGGCGTGCGTCGGCATATCGGACTCTTCAGGATGATGTTTCGCATGCGGACAACACTATGACTGACGAACGCGATGGTAAAACATATAAGACGGTCACTTTTGAATTCAATGGAATTACGCAGACGTGGATGGCGGAAAACTTGACTTATAGTAGCGAAACCGTAACGCCCATTTTAGACAGTGCTGCTATCGCTCCTTTAAAGGCTGAACAAGAACAACTTAATGCACAAAACAGGCAAGGTGATGTTCCGGAATGGTTCTATACGCTTGATTCTACATATTGGAATTCTTTGGTCAAGTATAAATGGTACGAAGCGATGAACTTGGATTCTTCCGTTGTGACTGTGGACAATGACAGCGGTACAACTAGCTACGATAAGGTGATGGCCATCGTGGATTCTGTCGAGCGTGAAAAGGGGTATTATCAGGGATTGTGCCCCAATGGATGGAGGCTACCCAACGTAAATGATTGGCTCCAGCTGATACAGCAATGTTACAGAATGCAGGGATATGTTGTCTCAATGGATGAATACCCGCATATTGGAACATACAGTTTCCCGGAAATTGGTTTTGGTCCGATTACCGTAGAGGATTTTGTCGTTCGCCCGGAAGATGCTGAAAAATACTACAAGTCCGGCGAATACAAGGTGTACGGCATAGGATTCATTAAAAACTTGAAATGGGATTGGAATGCGGTCTATGCCTTTAACGGTTATTCAATCAAAGTGAATGAGATGATGAATGTCCGCTGCATAAAGAATTGATTCTCCTGAAATTTTAAGTTTTTTTTTGTTGGGAGGATCAATGTAAGGAGGAAAGGGAAGACGGGGCTCGCCCCGCCTTCCTTTTTTACACGTTTAACTTAAGTCCCGCGATTTGGCTTTCGAGTCTTTCTGCTTCAGCTTGCAACTTTTGCAGAAACGCCGCTGTAGCAGGCGAGTCCGCGTCTTGTATGCGATGATTCGCACTTTTCAAGAATTTTTCGACTTGCTTGATGTCGTTGCGCGTTTGCTCGCTGCAATAAGTTTCTGCCATGCGCTCGAAGATATAGTCTTCGGCGGTCTTGGACAAGTGAATCATGTCGCTATTGTAAAAGCGGTAGTCGCGCAACTCGTCCATCACGATTTCGTAACTCGGAAAGTAGCTGATGGTGGAAATCGGATTTGCGAGGGTCCCTTCGGCGGAGCTGCCAAATTCCTTTATGACTTTTTCTATAGCAAGTTGAAGTGTTGCCTTCGAAAGCGTATTGTTGTGCGCCCCATCGCTCATGTGCCTCAATGGCGAAACCGTAAAGACGATATTCAGCCCGCGATTCTTGCTGCTTTCTTGGCATTTAATCTTCTGCAAATCTCGCACGATGCTCTTCAATGCTTTTGCCGCATGGTCTACAGAAATCATTTTACGAATGAACATGTTAGGGTCTTGCCTATGGCAATTCGAAACCACCTGTTCATGCGCTGTATCGTTTGAACTGTCTCCATTTTCTCGAAGCGATTTCAAAAAGTACACGAAGGCAGTCCCGAGCGTAATAAATACGACATCGGCCTTTTTCAAGAAATCTCGCGTTCGCGTGGCCGCCATATTTAATTTCTCAATGCATTCTTCGCAACTTTTCCCAGAAAGTGAACCGTGCGCGTCCCAGCTATACCAAGTTGCGGCGCTATTTCCTTTGGCGTTGTTGTCTGCGTTATTTCCCGAACGCGTGTCCTGAAAAACGTCTTCTTCTCCAAAAACCTTCCCGTCCGCAATCGCTTTAATCTGTTTTGCGATTGATAGCGGATTGTACACCGTTCCAAACGGATTTGCCAAAACTTTGAATTTCCGCGATGCGAACTGCGCCGAAATATTGTCCGCAAAGCACGATCCGAAAAAGGCAAATCGCGATTTGTAATCAATTTGCCAACTAGACGCGGGAATATCAATTTTTGTGAAAAAGTTCATGAAAAAAATATAGTATAAACGGATGTCGGCTGAATTGCTCCTTTTAAAATCGATGGAAGGGCAACGTGAATAGGGAAGATATTGGAGTTGTGTATAAAAATGCGTGATTGCTATCGAATATTTTTTTTGTTACAATTGCTGTGCTTAAAATGTTTTATTATAAATAATATATATGAAACACCATGAAAAAAATTTTGTATATACTATACTTGCTTTTGATATTGCTCAAAATAGGAGAGATGTATGATCAAAAGAGTATTAGCCGTCCTTTTGACTGTTGTATCGCTGTGTATGGCATGGACTAGTGCTCCGATGTTTGCGTATACGCCATTCCCAATGGAAGGGCTAGATCAACACTATAAAAATAAGAATCATGGAAAGTATGGTTACGCACCTTCGACTGTTTACTATAATGGAGCGTATCACCAATTTTATTGTTCGAATGGGCAAGATTCGGATAACCTTGCTTATATATATGATGGTGTAAATGGTTGGCCGGCGGACCACATTAGGTACCGAACATCGAAAGATGGAGTTCATTGGTCGGCGCCGAGAGTCGTTATGCATGTGAAGAATCCAGAGATAGAAATGGGCACTTGTAATCCGTCGGTTGTAAAGGGCGATGATGGGTTTTGGTATATGCTTTATACAGGTGCTGAAAAGGGATATGATGATGTAATATATTTGGCTAGGTCTAATTTTATTCAAGGACCGTATTTTAAATATACCAATAAGGGATGGGAAAATGAAGTAGAAAATGGTACACCTAAATTTGTACTTGGAACTGAGGCTCCTTCGAATTGCGATAAGGGGTGTTTGAGTATTGCTCAGCAAACGGTTGTAAAGGACCCGGATGGGTATTTTAGGGTGTGGTTTAAATCGGGAACAGGTGAAAGTCGCAAAAATGATTTTAAATATGCGGCTGCTAAAGATCTCACTAAATTGGATTATGACCAATCTGATGTAATATTTTTTTGTGACAGTAAGATAGAGTGCGAAAAACCGAAAAAGGAATGGAAATCTTTTTCCGAATCGTTTTATCACATTGGAGATGTTAGGCTGAATTTTGATAGGAATGGGCGACGTGTTTGGGAACTGTGGTGCTTGGCTGGTTATATGGCTGAAGCAACCGGGATAGTTAGATTTGAAATGGATGAATCGGATGGATCGAAAAAATTTATCTATTGGCGTCGTGTAGGTTATGAAAATAATGATGATTTAAAAACTTATGGTTATAACTTTATCCATAATATGGGCGTTTCTGGCAATGAATATGGCTGGATAAATGGAAAGTATTTAATATCGTTTAGCGCTCCATACCTAGATGGACGTAATGATAATGCTGATCCGCAAAAAGCTCTTAAAAGAGAATTGACTGTGTTGGATGATGAATATGGATTTAATATTTCTTGTCATACTAATCTTGATGCGAAATGTAATTTAGGTGGATATTGGGCGATGTGGCGGGTTCTGGTCGATGGAGGGGTGAATTCCAATCGCGTATATTATCCGGCTTCAGGATTGCTGTTTCCGGAGGGCGATGCAATTGGGACGAATATTGATTACTTTACAGGTGATTACGATGGTGATGGAATTACTGATTTAGGCGCGGTTGATCGTTCGACTTTCAGGTGGTATATTCGTTCTACCCGTACAGGAAGATATATTGTTAATGGCAAAAAAATGATTGAAGAGATGGATTCTAATTTTGTAGTTATAGCGGGCGATTATGATGGCGATGGAAAGACCGACATTGGCGCAGTTGATAAAGTTAATGGAAAGTGGTATATCCGTTCTAGTGCGAAAAAGAATGGTAATGCTGTTGATGCGAAGAAAGAGGAAAAGGAAATTGGCGATCCGTCTAGTCTCCCGTATATTCCATGGGGCTGGCAATGGGGTGGTATGAATTCGTCATATGTCCCTATTGTTGGTGATTATGATGGAGACGGCAAGGCGGATAGGGCTGTCTATAGCGCCCCCTATTGGAGTATTCTTTCAAGTGTGTCAAATGATTTTGCTGTTCTTACAAATGCTTATGGTGATAAATTTCCTCTGGGATGGCGTTGGGATGGCGTGAGTAACACGGATATTGTGGTTCCGGGGGATTTTGATGGTGATGGAATCACAGATCGTACTATATACAAAACAAGTAGTGGTCAATGGTCTTCTTATTCAAGCCGGTTGGGCGGTCAAAAAAATTTAACTTGGCAATGGAAGCGGGCTTGTAAAAATGCAGATGAACTCTGGAGCAATTGCTCGTCGATGTATTGGGGAAAGACTCAACGCATTGAAAATTTCGCTCCATGTGATTCTTGTAAAGGTATGCTGCCAGTGCTTGGTGATTTCGATGGTGATGGCGTAGATGATCTGGTTCAGGTGGATCTTTCTAGTGGAGTGTGGCATATTTATGGAAGCTTGAATTATGAGAAGAACTTTCCTGATGGACGGGAGGGGTGTTGGTCAAGGTTGAAATATTCTGAAAATCCAGTTATTCTTACTGGCGATTTTGATGGGGATGGCAAGGCGGATAGGGCTTTTGCGGATAAGAAGAGCCATAAATTCTACGTTATATCGTCAAAAGATCATAAAGAAGGTATTAACACAACTGTTAAGGCCGTCTCGGACATATCGTTCCTCGCCAAGTCCGCATCCGAAAAGTCGATTGAAGAACCGAAGGTTGCTCCGGTTGTTCCCAAGGCTCCGTCCATGGATGTTTCTGTCCGCGGTCAAAAGGTCTCTGTTTCGAACGTTGAAAGCGGTTCGAATGTAATCGTGTTCAACATGTTGGGCAAGAAAATCTTCAGCACGGTCGCTAATGGCAATTCTGTGAACTTTGAACTCCCGTCCCGTGGTAAGTTCATTATTCGTGCGGGCTCGCAGTCTCGCTCTATCGTGGTGAAATAGTTCTCAATAACAGTCTTTGATGTTTTTGAGCCGGTGCGGAAGCATCGGCTTTTTGCAAAAATGGCGATTTTTACGTAAAAATAACCGTGATTTTTTGATTTCTTACGTAAAATTTTAATGTTGTTCGAAATTTTTTGATGGAAAAAGGGTTCTTGATGAGCTTTTCTTCTGATTTTACCAAGAAATCTCTTCGTTTTGGGTGCGTAAAACTGCGTTTGGAGTCGCTTTGCGGGCTTTTGTCCTAAAAATTGGTTAATTTGTCCTAGGTTTTACGTAAAAAACAATCCTTTCACAATCTTTTTTACGTAAAAAACGACCAAAAGCGGATTTTTGGTGTGGGAAACCGTTGTTTGTGCGACTTTTGCGCAATCTCGCATTTTTCCGGCGTATTTCTCATTGCGTTTTAAATATTCTAATTCATATTGTTAAAATCATAGAAATTTTAAAACTCGATAAAAATCTTTGAAATTTTACATAAAAATAAACTTTTATATTGTAAAACTGTTGATTTTTAGAAAGATTGAAATTATATTTGGAATATCTACAGTCGATCCGGAAAGAGATCGAGTGTAAGGAGGAAAAATGAAAGATATACTTGAATATACGGACTACCGCCAGTATATCGCAGATTACTACGCCGATCGAAAGGCCAAATCTGTGTTTAGCTGGCAGGAATTTGCTACTGCGGCGGGGTTCTCGTCGCCGGTTTACCTTAAATATGTGAGCGAAGGTCGCTTCAACTTGAGCGAGGAAGCTGCGGTTCGTACGGCGCGTTCCATGCATCTTGCTGAATTCGAATGCGACTTCTTTGTCGAAATGGTCAAGTTTGACCACGCAAAGAACGATGCCGAAAAACGTGCTGCGTTCAGCAAGATGGTCTCGATTGCCGATGCTCATAAATCGAAAATCTTGGAAGGTGAGTCATTCCGCTTTTTTGAAGACTGGAAAAATCCGGTGCTTCGTGAACTTGCTCCAGCTATGCCTGGCGCAAAGCCGCTTGCGCTTGCTCATGCTTGCCGCCCCGAAGTTACAGCCGCAGAAGTTTCTGAATCGCTTAATTTCTTGGTCAAGGCGGACCTGCTCAAAAAAGATAAAGACGGTAATTACGCACAAACTGATAAAGTTGTGACTACTGGTCCTATGAATATTACGCCGCTTGCCGTTCGTGGATTGCATCATCAAATGGGCGAATTTGCTCTCGATGCCATTGAAAACGTTCCGCAAGATGAACGCCATTTCTCGGGCCTTACGCTTGGTATCACGCGTGGAGCTTACGACGAAATCGTGCAGAAAATTGCCGAGTTCCGTAAAGAAATCATCGCGATTGCGACGCGTGAACCTGCAACAGACGAGGTCTATCGTTTGAACGTGCAGTTCTTCCCGATGACGAACAAAAGTTTAAATAAAAAGGACTAGGAGGAAACCATGAATTATTCAAAAATAAGCGGACAATTTGTCTGCAAAATGGCGATGCTGCTCGCCTTTGTGTTCGCAGCCTGCTCCGAAGACAATTCTCCGATGAACGGTGCTCATGGCGGTGCCGCCGAAGAACAGGGTTACTACGCCTTGGCTGGCCGCTTAGGCGATGTTTATCCGAAACTTTTGAAAGTCGCAGATTCGGCGTTTGCATTTGATTCTGCCGTGTCTGAAAGTTCTGTACTCGCGCTTGCTTCTAAAGGGACCTTCGTGACGGTCTATGAACTCGATTCCTTGACGCTTGAAAAAACAGGGCGTTCGTTTGTCGATACCGTTGATAATGACGAAGGTCACTTTGCGTTTGAAAAGCTTTCGCTGAATAGTCCGTATGTGATTGTTGAAACTTTGGATTCGTGCTATCAGGAAGGTTGTCTTGAACGTGGTGTGTTCTATGGAGAAAATGCATATAAGCCTGCGAGTGTGATAGACAGTTCGCGTGGGCGTCTGTATTCGCAAGAGCTGAACGCTATCGTGGATTTGCGAAATGTGAAGAAAATAAGTGTCAGTTCGCTGACTACATGGAAAATTCCTTTATTGCAGAAATATTTTGCTGAAGGAAAATCTTTTGCCGAAGCGAGTGAAATGGCTGAACGTGAAATCCTTGAATACCTTGGAATATACAACGATTTAGGCAGATTCGAAAATTCATATGACGAAAATTCAGAACTGGCTTATGTGAATGAGTTAATCCGAATGAATGAACGTGCTATGCGTTCTAATCTTGGAACGATGGCTCCTATGCTCGTTTATGCTGCTCCAAAGAAATTGTTTACAGGTCGTGGAGAAATGTTGGAACAATATTATTTGAATTCGAAGAAAATGATAGATTATAAAGTTGGTTACTTGGCGCGAGTGGATAGTTTAGGTCGTTGTACTGATGCTCGTGAAAATGCTGTAGCAGAAATTAATGTTGGGGCTGGTAAAGTGGCCATTGTTTGTCACTCAGGGAAGTGGACGTTGGGATTTAAGACGATTGAACATGCCATGGGTTCTATGACTGATGGACGTGATGGCAAAAGTTATAAGACTGTGACGTATAATTGGGGCTATGTTTCGCAAACCTGGATGGCGGAGAATCTGGATTTCGTGGATACGACATCTTTGAGCATTGATAGCTCGCTGAAGGCGAATTTGTCTGGAAATGTATATTGTTACCGGGAAAATTTTGATGATGCGAATTGCAGTATGTATGGGCGTGAGTATCAGTGGAAGGCCGCTATGAATATTGGGGCCGAAGATATAAAAATGTATTCTGTTGGCTCTTTGGGGGACACGACGTATTTTGTAAAATCGGATTCGTCTGAAGGGTATTCTCAGAAATCATGGACATGGAACTATACGGATTATATTACGCCGTCTAATAAAAATGCGTATCAAGGTGTTTGCCCAGATGGTTGGAGAATCCCGACATTTGAAGATTGGAAGATTTTATTGCAAAATATGGGTGAACGTTATGGTGTTGATCAGAATGATGTTTTGCCTGCACTTTATGATGCTGCTGCTACTGGCTTTGATTTGAATGGATGGGTTAACGCTAGTGTTGTTGAAGAACTTCGTTTTGTGTATTTTAAAAGCTTTATGTACACCAATGAGTTTATTTTAGCGGATGTGCCTTTGTATGCGTTGGAAATGTTTAATACACGTGACTCGGGCTTTAGCTTTGGTATGTCGGTTGTGCATGGCTTTGTGGAAAGAATGGAGCAAGGTGCGTATGATAATAGTCCTTATGCTCCGTATAAATCTGCTGCTGTTCGCTGCATCAAAAATTAAGTTAGATCCCTCTGCTTGTGTGTAAGGAGGATAAAGAGGGACGGAAGACGGGCTGCGGCCCGCCTTCTTTTTATATTCGTCGTTCTCGACCGAAGGGAGGGAACCCATTGTTTCTCGCAGTCATCCTCGC
>CAMZFJ010000034.1 GCA_947306025.1 uncultured Fibrobacter sp. | reverse complement strand
CTTGGCAACCGTGAGAGCGCATTCCCAAGCCGCACCCGACGAAATCCCGACGAAAATTCCTTCTTCGGCAGCGGCTGCGCGTGCAGCATTCCCCGCCTTTTCGGTACTCGTGAGGTACACTTCGTCAATCACCTTCGGATCGTAATTCTTGGGGACAAAGTTTGCACCGATGCCCTGAATCTTGTGCGGGCCTGCGACTCCCTTGGAAATCATCGGGGAATCGTCCGGTTCAATTGCGATTACGTAGATATCCGGATTCTTTTCCTTAAGGAACTTCGCCGTGCCGGAAACAGTTCCACCCGTGCCTGCAGTCGCAATGAACACATCCACCTTGCCATCCGTATCGCGCCAGATTTCAGGACCAGTCGTACGGTAATGCGCTTCGGGATTTGCAGGATTGTCGAACTGCTGCGGAATAAAACTCCCCGGATTGGCGGCAGCGATTTCGTTCGCCTTTGCGATGCAGCCAGCCATGCCCTTAGCGCCCTCGGTCAGCACCACTTCGGCACCGAGCGACTTCAAAAGCATACGGCGTTCCATGCTCATGGAATCCGGCATCGTGAGGACCACCTTGTAGCCCTTGACTGCACCCACATAAGCAAGGCCCACGCCCGTGTTGCCGCTCGTCGGTTCAATGATAAGCGCCCCCGGCTTGAGCTTGCCTTCTTTTTCGGCACGTTCAATCATATTGAGCGCCACGCGGTCTTTTGCGCTACCGAGCGGGTTGAACATTTCGAGTTTCACATAGACTTCGGCATCGCCCTTGTTGAGCTTGTTGATGCGAACGAGCGGCGTATTGCCAATCGTTTCAAGAATGTTGTTGTGAATTGCCATAAAAAAAGTTCTCCGTACTGAACGGAGAACAATCTAGTATTTTTTGATGTTTTAAGCCCCTCGCCGGAGTTTATCCCGGACGTTTGTTCCGGGACAGGGTGACGAATGATTTTGTCGCAATGGATTCTATCGGATGATACTCACCCTCCAGAACGACAGAATCCGAGAATATATTAATCTAGAACAGCTTGGACAAGAGTCGACTTATTCACGCATAAATTCGCCTGCTGGCCAAGAATCGCTTCGAGCGTGATGCCCGAGAAATTTTTGACGGCACAAGCCATTGCTAAATTCTGCAACATCTGGAACATTTCCGATGAAGGATAATTATAGAACGAACCCGCCGTCGCTTCGCACTCCGTTCTGAACAAAGTTTCAGCATATTCTTTATACCTAGGCGAATTTAAACCGCCTGACACCATATAAAGTATTACAGAATCAGAGACACTAAGAATCGTATTTTCAAGACGATTTTCCATAGACAAATCAACATTAAGCATTAGCCCTTGTTCTTCGCTATATACACTGACATCGCAACGAGCACGTACATTATACTTTTCAGGAGAAGTTTTAAAAACATACTTCGCCGCACTATAGATGCGCAAATCATTAGTTGCACTTACTACAGATTTTGAGGGATAAGCCATCGCAAGGCTATCCAATACAGCACGCTCATCATCAGAGACATTCAATGTTTCGACATTCGGCTTTATGACAAAGGAACGATTCGCGCTTGTATCGACACCCACTGCAGGCGTTGAAGGCAATTCATGTTGCATAGCGGTCGTATCAATACCAACAGCAATATTGTCACAGGCTTCACGAGATTCTCTCAAGAAATCCGTCACGATTGAATCGAATACAACCTCAGCAACAGGACCTTTTGTTTCGCAATCTTGTCCATTACTGCAAACTGTTACTGAATCCGTCTTTGACAAATAACAAAATGCTTTAAATCTGCCTTTATTGCAAGCACTTTCAGGATGGCGCTCAGAATCAACGATAATTCCAGAAGCGCATGAGTTTTTAAACTTATCATAAATACTATCACAAGCATCGTCAAAGCCTGATATCATCATCGACTTTACAAACATATGAGCATAGTCAACATTGAACCGAGCTAGATAACTCCTATACCCAGCAGAGCACTGAGCTTCGGCACCAAATTCTTCGCCATAGACGGAGGCCTCGCCATGAGTAAGAGCCATTACCTGCGTTGGTTTTGTCGCAAATTCAATAAAATATTCTCCAACATTCGAGCCACTGCTAGAAACTGAACTCGATGAAACCACCGAAGAACTGCTATTGCTTGCGCCATCCGACGAACTACTATTTTCTGCAACAGCATTGCCCTCAATCGCAGCTCCGCTAACATTGCTATCGGTACAGCCCAATAGAGCGAGAACACCCGCTGCCATGGTAAATTTAATTACGTTATTCATGAGACTCCTCCTGAACTTTTTTTGTTAAAGGAAACAACTGAAGATTCAGTCGATAAACTTGGTTGATGTTTTCATATTCGGCAGCGATGTTTGCCACCTTGCGTACAAATGCGTCTAGTTCCTGAGAAATGCGGGCATAAGCCTCTTCGCAAAGCCCAAGCGTTGCCCCCGTGAAATGACGTTCTTCAATCGGGAACTTGTCGATAGCCGTTCTCGCAAGCGATGCCATTTCTTTGTGCATGCCGCGAACCGCAATGGGTAGCGACTCTTTTGTGCCGATGACAGTCTTTTCCGTCTGCACATAAGTATGTTCCGCCTCGCGCTTGAGAAACCCCGTCTGCACAAGGAATGCGAGCGAATCGCGCACCTGTTCTGCCGAAATCATCTGATGGCAAGTTTTCGCCACTTCGAGCGGGCGCTTTCCAGGCATCATCGGAGCGAGTTCGCGAATCGTCGGATTTTTCCACGATTCATAAAATTCAAATGATTCCGCATCGACAACGCGCACTTGATGCTCGCGAGCAATCTTCTGCATTTCAAGAAGCGCCTCTTTTTTCACGGAGTCCTTCGTTGCATTGCCGAACTTGACCATTTGCGTGAAGTAAGCAAACTCGTGCCCCGCAAGCCCCATCGCATGTGCGACCTGTTCCATCTTGACGAGACTCAAGCTGCTCTTGCCTTCGCAAACAAGCTTTAAGTAAACCGGCGACTTGAACCCCGCCAGTTTGGAAAATTCCCGCCACGAGAACGCACTCGTCCTTTTACGTTCTTCGTAAAAGTCCTGCATGTACAGGCGGTAATCCTTATATTCTGTTATCGGTTTCATATTTAGTCATTAGTTATTGGTCAATGGTCATTAGCTATTGGTTAGAACAACCGTTCTTACATGTTCGGTTTTAGGGGTTGGGAGTTAATCGCATGCGTAAATTGTTAAAGTAAAAGATCTTTCTTACATACATAAATTTAGATTTTCAGCGGGACACACGCAATACAAAAATGATACAAAATTAAAGATTTTTACAAAAATACGGCTATTTTTTATGAATTTTTTCATTTTTAAAAACCAAAAGATACACCTCGTATCATTTAGAGAAAACCGACAGAAAAACGAAGAAACGGATAATTCTTCAAAGCCTTCAAAAACAACCGCAACAATTCGCAAAAAAGAGGTATATTAGAAACAAAACCTATCAAATAAGGGAGTTTTTATGGCAAACAAATACGCAGGCACACAGACCGAAAAGAACCTTGAAGCAGCATTCGCCGGCGAATCACAGGCTCGCAACAAGTACACCTACTTTGCAAGCCGCGCCAAAAAGGACGGCTTTGAACAGATCGCAGCCTTGTTCCAGAAGACTGCCGACAACGAAAAAGAACACGCTAAGCTTTGGTTCAAGGAACTCGAAGGCATCGGCGATACCGCACAGAACCTGAAAGCTGCCGCTGACGGCGAAAACTACGAATGGACGGACATGTACGAAGGCTTCGCCAAGACCGCCGAAGAAGAAGGCTTTACCGCGCTCGCCGCCAAGTTCCGCAAAGTCGCCGCCATCGAAAAAATGCACGAAGAACGCTACCGCGCCCTCCTCAAGAACGTGGAAACCGCACAAGTGTTCGAAAAGAGCGAAGTCAAGGTCTGGGAATGCCGCAACTGCGGACACATCGTCGTGGGCACCAAGGCCCCGGAAGTCTGCCCCGTTTGCGCCCACCCGCAGGCTTATTTCGAAGTGCATGAGGAAAATTTCTAAAAAGCCGAACGACGCAAAAACAAGCTTGCTTGTTTTTATGACCGAGGCGAAGAGAAAGGCGCTTTAGCGCCATTACTAAGTGCCGAATGCTGCAAAAACAAGCTTGCTTGTGTTTTTATAGCTGAGGCGAAGAGAAAGGCGCTTGCGCCACTTCTAAGAGCCGAATGCTGCAGATTTAATCGAGAAACGCGGCGAATCGTATTACGAGATGCCGCGAGACTTAATGCGAGATTGCGCGCCGTCAACTTAACGTTGGCGGTATTTTTTGTAAAATTCGCGAAAAAAGCGGATTTTACACTTTTATCTTGACAAAAATGTATTCCAACAACACTTTTATCAAGATATTTTTGTATTTCTACTACACTTTTATCGAGATAATTCTGTATTTTCGACCTTTTTTATATATATTTATAGTGTAGAATGCTAAAAAGAGGTTGCTATGGAACGATTCGCGATGCAACAGCTAGTGCGTTGGAAAACTCGTAAAGATCGAAAACCACTGATAATCCGGGGAGCAAGGCAAACCGGGAAAACATGGTTGTTGAAGGAATTCGGCAAAACAGCCTTTACTGATACAGTCTATATTAACTTTGAAAACGAGCCACGCCTACGCGACCTGTTCTCTGAAAATTTCGACACAAAGCGAATCATCACCACAATCGAACTCAGTTATGGGAAAAAAATCAATCCCGCTGACACGCTTATTATTTTCGACGAAATCCAAGCTGCCGAGGGAGGCTTAACCTCGCTCAAGTATTTCTGCGAAGACGCTCCGCAATATGCCATCGTTGCAGCAGGATCTCTTCTTGGAATCGCATTCCATTCAGGCACCTCGTTCCCTGTAGGCAAAGTGTCTTTTCTCGATTTGGCCCCCTTGTCTTTCTTTGAATTTCTGTACGCAGCCAAAAAAGAAATGCTTTGCGATGCCATCCAGGAAAAACAATGGAAAACGCTAGCGCCGTTCCATGATGAGCTGCTTAACTTGCTACGAACATACATGTTTGTTGGCGGAATGCCCGAAGTCGTACAAAAATGGATTGACACCGATGATTATTTCGAGGCAAGAGAAACTCAACGCGAAATATTGCGAGCCTATGCAGCGGATTTTTCAAAGCATGCTCCCAAAGAACAGGTGCCTCGCTTGAATATGGTTTGGGATAGTCTTCCAGCACAACTCAGCAAGGAAAACAAGAAGTTTGTGTATGGAATTATTCACGAAGGCGCCCGTGCCAAGGATTTTGAAATAGCTATTGAATGGCTTTGTGATTGCGGCCTGGTGTTGAAATCCCACCGCATCAAGGAACCTCGGATGCCGTTAAAAGCGTATCAAGATCAAAACGTGTTCAAATTGTTCATGTTAGATGTCGGTTTGCTCGGAGCCTCTGTTGGGCTAGATGCAAGAACCTTGATTGACGGAAACAAGATTTTTACGGAATTCAAAGGAGCCATGGCAGAACAGTTCGTAATGCAAGAACTGACTTGCACAAGCCCCGACTACCTTGGATATTGGACAAACGAACGAAGTACATCCGAAGTGGACTTTGTCTTACAGAAGAATGGTTTGATCATCCCTATTGAAGTCAAGTCCGGAGAGAATCTAAGTTCGCGCAGTTTTACCCTGTTCTGCGACAAGTTCAAGCCCGATTTAGCGATAAAAACATCGATGTTACCGTTCCACGACAATGAAAATATGCTGAATGTACCACTGTATGGGGTTGCAACGGTTGAAACTTTGACAAAGTCGGGAAAAAAGTGAGGAATAAAGGTTATATTATCGTATAAGACGCCTTAACGTCATCGAAATCTTTAAAACACTCATCCCCATACCAGCGTGAAAATCGATTAAAAATGTTGCAAATAAAGATTAATCAAGATTACAAATCTATAAAAAAGCAGGAGTCATTCGAATTACCTGAGTTCTGTGTGCTAACAGGAAAAAATGGATCGGGAAAAAGTCATTTACTTGAAGCCATGGCAAATGTCGGCGTTTCAGCAGTTTCCCAAAATGGCGAACGAAAACAAAAAGTAAAATATGTGCCGTTTGGAAAATTAGCTCCTCAAGTTAAAACTGATTGTTCTCATTTACAATTAGTTCAAGAACGTAAAGATGCATGGAATAATCTTAATCAGCATTTGTTAATGCGTAAAAACTCCCCTTGGGGGAAATCAGATAATTGGGAAACAATTGTTGGAGATGGACGTCTAAAACAAGTTGTCAAACATTTGATTCAATTTACAAACGGAAATGTTTGGAATATAGATGAAACAATTTTTAATGAACATTATGATCTTTTTCAAACGGATATGTTTTCTGCTCAAATGGCAGATATTTTCAAACTTTATTATGAACGGAAAGAGAATAATGATTATCATCGCTATATAGCAGAAAAAAAACATGAACCTGCTAAGTATTTGTCGGATGAAGAATTTGTAAAAACATATGGGCCAGCTCCATGGACTCTAATTAATGAAATGCTACATCAAGCGAATTTGCCTTATGAAGTAAATCATCCCGAAGGTGATAAAGAAAACGATTTTCATTTGAAATTGCACGATCCTAATCAGAATATTGATATTCAAGTCAATGACTTGTCAACTGGTGAAAAAGTATTAATGTCTCTTGCTATGGCAATATATAACACGACAGAGAGCGGAGAAAAGCCCGATGTACTTACGCTCGACGAACCAGATGCCCCGTTACATCCTGAATATTCGAAATTATTAATAGATACAATAAAAAATTCTATTGTGGAAATAGCAAAAGTTGCAGTAATTATTACAACGCATTCTCCGACAACCGTAGCCATGGCTGATGAAGAATCTATATACAGAATGAATAAGATTTTAGGACGTCCAGAAAAAATATCGAAAAATGCAGCACTCAATTTATTGACGGAAGGCCTCCGTAATCTTCGCGTGTCCGTGGATGCAAGAAGACAAATTTTCGTTGAAAGTAAATACGATGTCCACTATTACGAGCAACTTTTTTCATTAGTTTGTGATAATCCTGTCATTAAGCCGTACTTTTTAGCACCAGGCAGCGGAACAACAAATTGCTCTGATGTCATATCAATGGTTACACAACTTACAAGTCAAGGAAATGACTTAGTTTTCGGAATCATTGATTACGACGGGAAAAATATATCGACAGATCGAATACTAGTCAATGGAGAAGGTAGAAGGTACACGATAGAAAACTATCTACTCGATCCAATATTTATTGCATGCCTGTTAATACACGAAAAAGTTGCTTTTACAGATGCTGCTTTACCACTCTGTCGGTATTCCGACATCAAGCAACAAACTAATGATTATTTGCAACAATTAATTGATGCAGTAGAGAAATCCCTCGGATTTACAGGAAATAGTATTCAATATACCGTGACTAACAAAATGCAGTTCACTTCATGTTTACGACATTTCGAAATTCCTGGACATGATTTAGAAGAATTATTGATAAAGACATGGCCTAGATTGAATATTGTAAAGCGAGGTCAATCAGGCGACAATATTTTTAAGGATTATATGATTGACAATATTGTAAGCGACTTTCCTGAATTCATTTCAGAAGATTTTGTAGAACTCTTTGAAAAAATTAAATAAGATGTTTTAACGGAGTGCTAATTGAATTACCCTGATGTTTCTCAACCGATTTTGGATGGTATCTGCAAAGTCCTTGCAGATACCAATGAGGGCATTACAGGAAATGAAATTGGTCTCTATTTATCGAAACTCAAAATAAAAAATATTGCTCTCGATGCAATTTAATAGAAACGGCTATATAACACTTTAGCGGAAGAAGCTAATGCAACAAATTCGGTTGATAAGGTCTTTGAATTTATTCAGCCGGCTCTTTATGGCGGATAAAATGGCGGATTATTTGGCGGGATAAATTATTATAATTCATCAAAACAAATAGAGCAATCTTCAACATTGAAAGACAACCATCTAAGATAACCAAAATCATTATCCGCTATATATCTAATTGTTTGCCCTTTATACTTTCCAAAAGAAATAACATCATCTGGATGAAGAGGTCGAATATCTTTCTTTCGTTCTTTCATCAATTCATCCATATCAAAGAAAAAATGTTCCGAATTTTCACTAGCCCACTTAATCCATCCCCAGTCAAAATGAACCACTTCTGCTAAAGTTTTTCCTTTGTGTTTTCCACTTTCCAAGACATCGTTAATCCCATAGATTTTAGTAGGTTCCGAAGTCGCATCTCCTAGAATATCCAAAAGGACCCAAGAACCACAAGCAGCACAAGGTATGGATTTCAGTTCCGTATCTGATTTTTTGCACCAACCATGCTCTGGATTGTCCTCAGTTGCATCAGCTCTTTCACCATTTCTATAGTAGAATCCATAAGCACAGCCGTACTTTCCACCCTTACCGCTGGGTTTAACATCATGGACCTCTACAAATTGAGATCTATACCAATCGGAAACTCTACCATCCGGGAATCTTTGTGCACGAAATGGTAGCGCTCTTCCAATGTTATAGTAAATCGAAATAAGACTACCATGAAGACCTTTTTGATTAATGATATTTATAATTTTTTCTTTTTCCATAAAATTGCAATCTAATTAATTACACTATTTCTTACAACTGTTATTTTCAGCAACAGATAATACGAAATCGGCAAGAGTCATTGCAGAATTGACATACAATCGTGCATGATAGTCTTTTATATTCTTTCTTTGCGAACCATAACCATGCGAATCACTAGCGATGTTTCTCATTTCACCAATAGAAGAAACAACGTTATTCAATCCAGACAACAATCCGTTTATCAGTTTATTCAAACCAGGATCATTATGCATATGATAAAGACTCTTCACTTGTTTATAAAGCTCTTCAATTTTCCCGACATTCAAAGGCTTGACATTTTGTTTTTCTATAATATGAATAAAAACATCTTCTAACAATGTTCTAGCCTGCGTTAGAGCGCTGTCATAATATCCGTTTTTTATATTTTCCATCGCCCTTTCTGTCATATTTCGAATGTAGCTGTTATCAATCTGCTTTAAAGCGGGTGTTTCAAGAGTATTTGTTAAACATTTGTATTTATCTAAAATATTACGACACTTTTCATAGTCTGCTTTTCGTTCTTCAGAATCATTATCACATATTCTGAATTCATAATATTCCAATAAGTCGCAGAATAACTTTACGACCTTTTCATTCGATTGTAGGCGAACAAAATTTACAAGTGATGAACCTTTTGACCCTCCATAAGTTCCTTGCAAATCTATTCCAACGCTTTGCATAGTAAATGTTGAAAAAGAATTATTAGAAAAATTAAGTACGTAGCCACCTTGATTAAAGAAACTCAATAAAAAGCCTGTTTCTTGAGCTGTCATACAAGTTCAACCATGTTATTCTTGTTGAGCATTCGAATATCTTGTGCTAATAAATTCAATAAAGCGTTCTCCAAAGCCAGTCAAAGCAACACCATTAGAAGTCCCTATCGCAAGCCCTTTCGCCGCGGCACCAACTTGCAAGCAACCATTTCGTTCAGATTCCGTATTTTTAGGAGGAGGAAAACCTTGTGGATATAATTCAGAAGATGTAATGCTTCCCTTTACCTTTATCTTTAACAGATATTCGATTTCATCCATATCTAATTCAACAAAAAGTTTTATGAATCTTTTTTCCGTTGCAAAATCTGAATTTTTTTTCATTACGACATTATTGGCTATACACCCCCACTTGTTCAATTTTTCTTCAAAAATTTCATTTTGAACTTTTTCGAACATTACGCAAAACAATCGACATAGCTTTTCATTATTTTTAATATCTTCAATATCTTGAGATGATGGTTGCCATACGCTAAACCATATCGAAAGATTTTCCATTTGATGCGGAAGCAATCTCGATTCCACGTATTTTGCCATATCTGTAAACTTATTTGCAGATACGGATATAAGAAAATTTGTTATAAGTTCATTTACCATTATCAATCCTTTATTTAAAATTTCAATTTCGGCAAGCCATTCACTATTTTCATGGTTTCGAGGCTGACGGTGATGATGCGGAGGAGGAGATTGAAGATGTATTTGGAGTCATCGTGTTCAATCGCCCAATCGTTGGGATCATTTGTGATACCGGAAGCTTTGTCGGTGGTAACGGCATAGCGTTCCATAATCCATTCGATAGCAGATTTGCCATTGACGACGTATTCGTATGCTTCGAGCGGGATGTTTGCGATGGTGATTTTGTCGTTATAGACGATGCGGGTTTTATCGTCTTCCGTTTTCATTTTGCCGTTGCCTGCCTTGACTTGCTTTTTCGCAAATCGCATTTGGCGAACTTTA
>CAMZFJ010000033.1 GCA_947306025.1 uncultured Fibrobacter sp. | reverse complement strand
CCGATTACCTTTCGCAGAAGAACCGCCTCGAAAGCGCACAGTCCACGCTCACGAACGCAAAATACACGAGTCTCCTCGCCCGCAATCTGCTCGATTTGTACCAAGGGAAGCTGGATTAAGCATTAGTCATTCTCCGTAGGAGAATCTATTATTTCTTGATTTTATGGATCCTTCGCGCTGCTCAGGATGACGAATGCTCCACTTCATTCTCAATATCGCGAGGATGACGAACGCGCCACTTCATTCTCAATATCGCGAGGCTCAAAGTGCGTTAGCACGACCTCATACCTCACAGCCTCAATTACACCAGCTTCTCCGCTTCGCTTTCGGCGTACTTTCCGTACAAAATAGCGACAATATCTTTCTTGGGAACTTTTTGACCGGTTTCCTTGAGGCTCACGCGGAGCCTGTCGAGCATCGCCTTGTCAATTTCTTTCCAGTACTGGTTTGTTTCGGCAACAGTCCAAAGTTTATCATCACCACCGCTGATGGTCACAAGCTTCGCCTTGAAGAACGTTCCCAGCGCGCGGTTGATAATGCTGCTTGTCGTGCCGGCAATATTCTTCGCGACAATTTCCTGAACCAAGTCTTGCTTGTTCATCGGTACGAACGACGTAATATCACAAGCTTCTGCATAAATTTTCTTGAGCATGTTGCGCGGGAACATGTCCCAGCCTTTACGCTTGAGCGCCTTTGCCAAAATCATCTGCGAATCTTCTTCGACAGCGACCTTCTGCTCGGCGAGCGCAACTGTGTACGAACCACCACCGACATCCGTTATCTGCACAAAGTCCGCCGACTTCACAAAATCCTTGAACGTCTTGAACCCGAGGCGCTTTTCGTTAAACGCGTTATCGATCCCGAGCATCTTGGGCTTAATCGCCGCAAGCGCAATCGGGCCATCTTCTTTCTGCAAAACGCTACGGAGCATTTCCATGGAATCAATCTTTTCGGAAACAAGACGGTTAGCGCGTTCCTTGGCATCTGACGCTTCATCGCCGGAATCATCATCGGCCGCCGTAGCATCGTCGGTATAAATGTACCTGGAGCAAGAATTCTTGACGCACTCGCTAAGCGGGGACTTGGGACCCACGCCAATGACTTCTTTCCCCTGCTCGCGGAGTTTGCGGAACAAAGGCGAAAAATCGGAATCGCCTGTGGCAAGGACAATCCATTGCACCTGCGAATCAAGCGCCACTTCCATCGTATCGACCGTCATCTTGATATCCGTCGAATTTTTGCCACTCACCGGATGGAACGTATGCACAAGCTCAAATCCATTCTCGTTGAGCGTCGACTGCATGGGAATCAGCTGCGGCGAAGACCATTTACCATACGCCTTGCGCACGACAATTTGCCCCAGCGGCAAAAGTTCGTCCATAAGCGACTGCACGCCATCGTGCTTGATCCAATTGGTAAGGTTTTCAGCGTCGATAAAAATTGCAATGTGGTTCATGCGTTTAATATAGTTACTAGTTACTAGTTAATAGTTACTAGAGATTGCAATAGGAACGTTTCTAAGTAGCAGTAGGCAGATGGAAGACCGCTGTCTAAAAACTTACAAAATTCTGTTTTAAGCCTAACTTTTTGACAAAATGTCCATAACAAAATATTTACATTCGTGATTATTCTATCTTAAAAGAATAAATTTTAATTGGGTTAAGAGGTCCAAAGAGACAATTTTGGTTTATAAAAGGAGTGTAGAATGAAAGCTAAACGTCTTTCACTAGTATCCGCAGCGTGTGTTGCGGCTTTATGTTCCACATCATTTGCTTATACAATCAGCGGTAAAGTATCCGACGATCAAGGAAAAGCCCTCAAAGACGTCGATGTCAGCCTGCTTAAAGAAGGCAAGACTGCAAAGACTGACGACAAGGGCGAATTCACCATCCACGAAGATGAAAAAGATTCGATCCCAACCGCCATTCATCCAAATTTCAAAAACGCCGTCGGGTATGTCAATATCAATAATGGCATACTCTCTTACTCCCAGAGCAGTACGCAGCCAGTCCAGGTGAAGATTTTTAACTCGCTGGGCAACCAAGTTTTCAAAAAGACATTGCAGGGCTCCGGCACATACAACTTGAGCAAGGGACTCAGCGCTAAGGGAACCTATTTTGCACAGGTCTCCGTCGGCAGCGCAAAGCAGAATTTCAAGTTCACGACCGAAGGCAGCTACAGCAGCTCTTTCGGCACACAAGCTGGCGCAAGCGCCCTCATGAAGGACGCACAAAAGGATGAAGCTATCCAATTTACCACCGAAGGCTACGATACGCTCACCATCAAGCTCAACACGCTCGATACCACGCTCAACGTGAAGCTCACGAAGACCCCGCCTCCGGCACCGACATTCAAATTCGGTTACGCCTTGAAGAACGACCCGACCCCGAGTAAGGGCTGCGGCACGACTTCCAAGCTGCAGAAGACCAAGAGTGTCGAAAACGGCGACCGCTTCGAATTGAGAGTGGGCAGCGAAAACCGCGAATACTTCCTCACTTTGCCCAAAAACTACGACAACAATAAACCTTACAAATTGCTCTTCGCCATGCACTGCATGGGCTCTAACGCCGAAGACTTCGTCCACCACTATGCGGACCAGGACCATCCGAGTCCGTACTACGGCCAGCAGAAGCTCGACACCGAAGGCAACTATATCTTCGTTTCTCCGCGTGGCGATACCGACGGCATGCCGTGGAGCGTATCTAGCGACAAGGACCACAAGTTCATCAACCAGTTGCTTACGACTCTCGAAGAAAACTACTGCATTGACACCAGCCGCGTGTTCATGACGGGCTTCAGCTTCGGCGCCATGGTCACGAACTCCATGGCCCAGGATATGCAAGACCGCCTGCGCGCCGTAGCCGTGTACGCAACCGCCGACTACAACATCTACCTGCCGAAGAACAAGGGCTTGCCTATCGCCTGGATGGCCGTGCACGGCAAGAATGACGGCACCTGCCAGTACAACCGCGCCAGAGACAGTGCACTGAAGCGCATCCTCAAAAACAACGGTAAGGCCGATGCAGATGGCAACTTCACCGATGCCAGCGCTGAAAAGCCGAAGGAAGTCGGTGGCAGCGGACACCTCTGCTATGATTTCACAACCGTCGACGAACGCTTCCCGGTCAAGTTCTGCAGCTGGAACGGTCAGCACCAGTGGACAGCCTACGATAACGGTAACTGGCAGAATACCTGGGTTCCTCAGGAAGTCCACAAGTTCTTCGAACAGTTCTAATCAAGTTTCATAAATCAGCTCTCTACCAAAAAGCGGTTCCTCCCCCAGGGACCGTTTTTTTGTACCGTCATCCTAACGCCACTCACGCCCGTCATCCTGAGGGGTAAAAGCCCGAAGGATCCAGTAATTTTTTGTCGTAACTTTCTAGACTTCACTGGATTCTTCGTTTCACTCAGAATGACGACAATCCCCAATCAAAATGACCTCAGAATAGCGGCATGTTCATCTCTTTACTGTAAATATCTTTTTATAGACAATTCATCAACAGACATAAAGTCTCGCCGTGTAATTTCAACACCATTCGAAACTAGATTCGCATATATAGAGGTGTGTTTTAGGAGTTTTGGTAAAAGGAGTAAACATGAGTTTCAAATCACCTAAGCTTTTCACGGCAGCAAGTCTCTTGGCATTCTGCGGATTCGCATCGGCGTACACAATCTCTGGCACCGTTTCCGACGACAAGGGCAAAGCAATCAAAGGCGCCTCGGTAAGTCTCCTCAAGGAAGACAAAACCACAACGACCGACGACAAGGGCAAATTCACCATCAACGAAGAAGAAGTGGGGATCAAGTCGGCCTTCAGAAATTCCGTCGGGTACATCAGCATCAACAACGGCATTCTCTCTTATTCGCAGAGCAGCACGGCTCCCGTTCAGGTAAAGATTTACAACTCCCTCGGCAACCAAGTTTTCAAGAAGACTTTGCAGGGTTCCGGTACATACGACCTGAGCAAGGGACTCACCGCACAAGGCACATACTTGGCGCAAGTGACCGTCGGTAACGCAAAACAGAATTTCAAGTTCACGACAAACGGCAACTACAATAGCGCCTTCGGTTCCCAGGCTAAAGCACTCATGAAGGATGCGCAAGCAGGCGAAACTATCCGCTTTGTTGCCGAAGGTTTTGACACGCTCTCCGTGCCGCTCGGAACACTCGACACGACGCTCGACGTAAAGCTCACCAAGAGCGTTCCTCCCGAACCGACATTCAAATTCGGCTACGCCATTGGCAACAAGCCGACACCGAGTAAGGGCTGCGGCACCAATTCCACATTGAAAAAAGTCAAGAGCGTTGAAAACGGCGACCAGTTCGAAATCAGGGTCGGTAGCGACACACGCAAATACTTCATCACGCTGCCCAAGAACTACGACAATACCAAGCCGCACAAGGTGCTCTTTGCTCTGCACTGCTATGGTAGTAGTGGCGAAGACTTCGTACACCATTCTCCGGACTATGACCATCCGACTCCGTACTATGGCCAGCAGGTTCTTGACAAGAACGGCGACTACATCTTCGTTTCACTGGATGCTATCGGAGGCCTGTGGAACAAGGGCCAGGCCGACCACGACTTCTTCGCCCAGACACTCACGACCTTGAATGACAACTACTGCATCGATACGAGCCGCGTGTTCATTAATGGCTTTAGCTATGGCGCCATGTTCAGCTACTCGCTCATGCAAGACATGCAGAGCCGTGTCCGTGCAGCCGCAACTTACGCAGTCGCCGATTACAACATCTGGCTCCCGGAAGGCAACAACATGAAGGAATTGCCGATTGCCTGGATGAACGTTCATGGCGTAAAGGACGGCCGCTGCGATTACAGCCGCGCCAAGAACAGCGCCCTCCCGAGAATCCTCAAGCGCAACGGTAAGGCCGATGCCGACGAAAACTTCACCGACGCAAGCTCCGAAAAGCCAGAAGAAGTCAGGGGCAACACGGGCCACGTCTGCTACGACTT
Source organism: uncultured Fibrobacter sp. (assembly GCA_947306025.1). Next base: position 5,494 of record CAMZFJ010000033.1, on the reverse strand, counting down.
CAAGAATGTCGACGAACGCTTCCCGGTCAAATGGTGCACCTGGCCTGGTGACCACCAGTGGACCGCTCACGACACCGGTAACATGGGCGTCGGCTGGAACTGGGAACAGACTTGGGTACCGGAAGAAGTCCACAAGTTCTTCGAACAGTTCTAAAAATTCAAATAGCCGTCGCTATCAAGATTTTCATAAATAAACTCTCCTCGCCCAAAAGGCTTCCCATTCAGGAAGCCTTTCTTTATTGCGAATTATACTTTATCTATTAAACTCATTTTCTGAAAGCATCTGAAAATTTTGTTTACCGTGATAAAGTTGTTCTTTTTGATATTATATTATTATCATAATAAACATCACCAAAATTTCTTTAAGGGGTATGGGAAAAGGAGCGTGCGATGAAAAGAGCTGTCTTTTCCGTTTTTCCGTTTGTGCTGGCAACGGCATTTTCTACGGCATCCGCATTCACGCTAATCGGAACTGTTAAAGACAAGAACGATTCCTCACCACTTCATGCAACGGTGAAATTATTAAAAAAGGGACTCGAAGCCGAAACTAATCGCTCCGGAGGTTTTGCCATTCAAGGTGACGCAGTTTCGTTACACGGTTCTCGTGACGCTATTGGGCATTTCAGCTTGATGAATGGAATTTTGAATTTCACACAAGGCAACAGCTCTCCTGTGCAAGTCAAAGTTTTTGACATAAACGGAAACCAACTCTTTAACAAGACGCTGTTTGGTTCTGGGGCGATAGATCTTGCTGCTTCAATCCAATCACCGGGAACATTTGTTGCACAAATTCAACTTGGTTCTGCACGAGAAACCGTCCGCTTTAGCACTTTTGGCAATGCATCGGGTTCAATGGGCATAGTGAAAAAGCCGGCTCTTTTCAAGGAAGGTGATGTCGTTGATACCTTGCGAGTTGTCGCGGAAAATTACGATACTTTATTCGTTCCGCTCTCGAATCTCGATACAACTTTAGACATTAAGCTTAGCAGAGTTGCTGTTGAACAAACTTACAGTTTCGGATATGCTCTCGGCAACGAGCCCACCCCGAGTAAAGGCTGCGGCAAGGACAACACGCTGAAGGACAACTTCACGTTCACCGGTGGCGGCATCGAGCACGAAATCTACCTCACCATGCCCGAAAATTACGACAAGAACAAGCCCTACCGCCTCGTATTCGGCATGCACTACATGGGCGGCTCCGCTAAAAACGTGGCAACGAGAGAGGCCTACTACGGACTTAGAAACCAGTCGGGCGCCAAGGAGAACACCATCTTTGTCGCACCGCACGGATACACGACTGAAACAGATAGATCCGGGAAAGAAACAGAAAATCCATGGCGATGCGGGGACGACAAGGACCACGTCTTCTTCGATGAATTCCTCACCTACCTGAACGAGAACCTATGCGTCGATACATCGCGCGTGTTCTCCGTCGGGTTCAGCTTTGGCGCCATGTTCAGTAACTCGCTTGCACAAGATTTCCAGCACCGCCTGCGTGGCGTGGTGGTATTCGCCACGATGGACCAGGTGATTTACTTGCCCAAGAACAAGGGACTCCCCATCGCATGGATGGGGACTGTCGGCATGGGAGACGAACTTTGTACGCCCAAGCTCGGTCGCAGTGCCCGCGACAGGATCCTGAAGAACAACGGAAAACCTGACGCCGACGGCAACTTCACCGACGCCAGAGACGAAAAAGCAGACGAATACTCCGGCGGCAAGCACGTGTGCTACGACTATAAGACAGTCGACCCGCGCTTCCCCGTGAAGTGGTGCACATTCGACGGTAAACACGCATACAACGCCAGCGACGACGGCAAGGTGTGGACAACACCCACCGCCTGGGAATTCATCACGCAGTTCTAAAAATCTCCCCAGAACATCGGCGCTGATAAAAAAGCTTCCCCGTTGGGGGGAAGCTTTTCTTTTTCAAGAAAAAATGGGTCCTTCCCCTTACAGAGTCAGGATGACAAAGCAACATCGTCATTCTGAAGGAACGTAGTGACTGAAGAATCCAGTGAAGAAACAAGACTTAACTGGATCTTTCGCTGCGCTCAAGATGACGAATCGCCTTAAATCAACTTTTCAACCTTACTGCACAAGGATTCAGCTTCCTCAGCTGTCGGAGCTTCGGCAATCACGCGGATTACCGGTTCGGTATTGCTGGCGCGCACATGCACCCAGGACTTTTCGCTCCCGAGCCAGAGGCCGTCGCGTTCATCCATCTTCCAGCCGGCAAATTCAGCCTTGACCTTCGGGAGAATGTCAGCCACCTTCTTGTCACCGAGTTCGAACTTTTTCTTCGGCATCACGTAAGCCGGATTTTCTGCAACAAACTTTTCCGGACCGCCATTGTGGTGCGCCATCCAAGAAAGCACGAGTGCAGCCGCCACGAGGCTATCGCGACCGTAATGGAGCGCCGGGAGAATCACGCCACCGTTGCCTTCACCGCCGATAACGCAACCGTTCTCGATCATCTGCAAGCTCACATTGATTTCGCCCACCTTGGCGCGGCTAAATTCACAACCGTACTTGGCGGCAACATCTTCGTTCATGCGGCTCGTCGAAAGGTTCACGCAAACGCTACCCTTCTTTTGTGCAAGAACTTCATCCGTTGCAATCGCAAGCGTGTATTCTTCGCCGATACTTTGTCCAAGACCATCCACGAGAGCACAGCGGTCTGCATCCGGATCAACAGCAAAGCCGACAGCGCAGCCGTTATCCTTAACAGCCTTGCGCAAGTCGCCGAGATTTTCAGGAATCGGTTCTGCACCACGCGGGAACGTGCCATCCGGGCTGCAATGAACACGGACAACTTCGCAACCGAGCTGTTCCAAGAGGCGCGGCACAATAAAGCTACCGGCACCGTTCACGGCATCGACAGCGACCTTGAAATGCTTAGCCTTAATAGCTTCGACATCTACGAACGGGATCTTGAGCGTACCTTCGATATGGATACCATCGGCATCCGGAGCAACTTCGTACTTGCCCATCGTGCGGTAATCAGGATAAGTGAACTGGTTTGCGTCAGCGAGAGCAAAGAGCTGCTTCACGTCATCCGGACCGAGGAAGAGTCCCTTGTTGTTGAGGAACTTGAGAGCGTTCCATTCGAGCGGGTTATGGCTTGCGGTAATGATGATGCCCGCATCGGCCTTGAAATGCGTCGTCAAGAGCTCCACGGACGGAGTCGTCGAAAGGCCCACATCCACAACATCAACACCGGAAAGGCGGCAAATGCCAGCAACATACTGCACAATAGCATCACCCGTCGGGCGGCTATCGCGGCCAATCACAACACGCTTCGCCTTCGTGATTTCGAGGAAAGCACGCACATGGCTCTGCAAAACTTGCGGAGTGAGGGTATCGCCAACAATACCGCGAATACCAGAAATAGAACGCATCAATTTAGACATATTTACTCCTTCAATAAAACTTTATCCAAGTTCCGGAACAGTTGCGTAGAAGACGAGATCTTCCGGACCTTCGTTAATCAAGCTATGAGAATGACCCTTCGGGCAGAAATGGCATTGCCCGGCTTCGACATATTCCACACCATCATCAAAAAGTACCTTGCCTTTCCCCGAGACAAAGAACATAATTTCGCTATTCGTTTCGTGCTTATGGTAACCGATGGAAGCGCCCTGTTCAAGCGTACCGTGCATAATGCGCGTCGTACCGTCAAAATACATCTTAGCCTTGTATTCCTTTTCGCCACCCTTAAAATTGGGGAGCACAGTCGTTTCCATACCTTTCAAATCAATAATCATTATGACCTCTTTGTGACGAGGAAATAATAGAATTTTAAAAGGGCAAAACAGCCTTGGCAGTCCGACCAACGCAATGATTCGAGGGTTTTAAAGGCATGGACTATCTATGGTGGCGATATCCGCTCAACGCCAAAGAAATAATAGCCGGAACATAGAATAGCCATATAAAGTTATTCGAAACAGCCGCAATAATTTCGCGAGTAGAATGATCTTCGCCCGTAAGCAGGGATACTCCAGTCAAAATATCGCAACACGTAAAGCAAATCATCCCGAACATAATCAAAAATGCGTTTTTCTCAGGGAAAAAGCCCCGCTTCGATGCCCTGCATGCCACGAACAGCGAACAAAAAAGCGTCGGAGCATAAACAAGAACCGCCATCAGTTCGAACGATTCGAGAACATGGAAATACGTAAGAAACGCCATTGAAAAAATCGCAGCAACGGGTATGCAATAAATCCACGGAAACGACCAATCGTCTTCACTAACGCGCGTATGGCGGTAAATAAAAATCATCTGCGCAATAAAGAAAAATACAATCCCAACCGTAATAAAGTTGTCGCGATTTTCTATAGTACCAAAATAATTGTACAAGATTTTAAAACAAAAGTCTGCACATAAAATCATCGCAAAAGCAACTTGCACAAACAACCGATCGCGCTTGGCAAATTTCAGTTTGCCTATAGAAAACGCAATCAACGCCGCAATCGAAGTTACAATAAACTTAGTGATATTCTGAAAATCGCTTGAATCATCAAGACAAGACTGTACAGCGCCGCACTGGTAAAGGACAAGCCAATCACGAACAAAGAACGCAACAAATAAAGTTGCGGCCAATGCAGTATATATAGAGACCAGCTTTGAATACACCATAATATAAATATAAGGTGGTCTCAAGAAAAAAGGAACAATAATTTAAAAAATTTTCTTAATCAATTCAGCAAAGATTTCAATGTCACCTTAACAGCCTTGAGCCAAAATTCTGAATCTTGATAACAGTGGGATAAGCAGGAATTTTCATATCATTCTTTAACACACCCCGATGGATTTCATGGCCATTGACATCGAATAAAATAAAAGAACGACCTTCTAATTTCGAGGGAACCATCAAATGACCTTTGTAAACACGGATGATTTCACGGCTATATCTGGTCGAATTAGTTATTGAAACAGAAGCATTGCGTGCAGCAACGGAATCATTAGCAATATCAAGATAATCTACAAGCGGGACACCGTCCATTTCAAGCATTCTAGCGAATTCATGGTCGTAAACAATTGGAACCGCAAAACCACGCCCAATTTGACGTTGCAAAGCCACATCAATTGCAGGAATCAAAACAGAATCGATTTTTGCCAACATGGAATTATAAATAGAATCATTGTCAGTAAACCAATGACATTTCTTATAATGAACAAACTCATCCTCTATAATTTCCTTCATAGAATGAGATGCTCCTGTCAAAACATAAAATTCATAATCCCTATATCCAAAGCTCATTTGATTCCAGCCAAACAAAACATTCGTATCTAACATGGTCCTGCACAATCCATCATATGCGCAAAAATAATAACCGATATGCTTTTTTTGTTCAAAAAAATCAGTACATTCTTCAAAATCATATCTTTCATTTTCGTCAAGATAAACCTCTTCAGGGAAAATTATATGAACTATCAGTTCTATTTTAGTTTCGGCCCAAAGAACTGTTACCAAAACAAGCAATGGAATAAT
>CAMZFJ010000032.1 GCA_947306025.1 uncultured Fibrobacter sp. | reverse complement strand
TCCATACGTTGAATAGCAGAAAGCAAAGCGACATTTGGCACAGGACTAAAAATGGCTTCAGTCACATGGGCCGAAAATTCAGCATCCAAATTTAGCGTCAGTTCAGGATGCTCAATTTGATCTACAATATGCTTTGTTTCATGAATAGTCGTATTTAATTCTTCCGCACGCTTTATAAAGGCAATAGATTTTCCACCAAAATCTTTTTTCAAAAGCAGATTGTAAATTTCACTTGCCTTTTGCAGCGTCATATTTAGTCCCAAATAACGCCAAAACAATTCGAATCGCTTATCACCATATTTTCTATAAAGTTCGCCATTTTCCAATTCCAGCGAATCTGATTCTGCTCGCGCAGCAACCATATCATCAAGAATAACCACATAACGCATCCCTATGGTATAATAGCCAGATTTTGAAGGCATCAGCCCAGGAATAAAACGCTTCAATTTTATCGCAGCAAGGGAATCACCCTTATAGGCAGTCATAGGTAAAAGAGTATCCTGAACCTTCAAAAGATTTGCCGTACTCTGTAATTCGTAATCTAGAAAGAGCCCATACTTTAGCAAGTTTCTGTTGACTGTATTCAGATAATCCACATTAAAGGACTCACCACTAAAATAAATCCTTGAAGCATTCATAAACGCATACAATGTTTGTGCCGCGCGTTCTCCCGGGAAAAACTTTTCATAAAGTTCACATACATCGCGTTCAAAAATTTCATTTTCCATCCCAGACTTATAAATTTGATTGCGACTTAAGGCATCAAAATACGGAGCCAAAACATTTACAACAAAATCTTTCTGCGCAGTTTTACCGTGTTTCTGTTTAAATTCTAAAACCTTTTTATGAAGAGCAAACTCATAATCATCTTTCATTTTTCCAGTTGTCTTTTTGGACAGAATATGTTTTTGAACAGCAATAACACCATCCTCGCTCATGCCAAAAGACTTGGCAAGCATCGTCACATATTCCTTATTCGAACTTCCTAGTTCAATAGGATTCTGTGAATAAATATGCTGTGCAAGAATATCCGGTTCCATATCAGGATATTCAGAACATGCAACAAATAAAAATGCAAGAAATAGAAAAAGGTATTTCACAATATTTTTTCCAAATATTTAAACAAATCCTTTTGATGAATAACTCGGTCGCGAGCAATTTCGCTTTCGCTCTGAGCTAACAATTTCAAAATTCCGTCGCAACATTCCTGTAAAACACTCTTCATCATATCGTAATCTTGATTAAAGAATTCAGCAGCATCCTTAACAATTTCGCTTTTCTTTTTCAGATCATCATAAGCTTTTCTACAAGATTCCAGTTCCGTTAAGTCGAAATCTCGTGCCAAATAATGAACGAGATAATTGCGAGTGTCAATGAATTTTTTGAATTTCATCTTTGCTTGGTCAAAACGCTCCGTCCAATCGTTCTTGTAATCTATTTTGAAAACCAAAAGAGATTTTCCTTCTGCTTCTTCAAAATCTTTATTATCGCATGGAGAATAAATAGTATCAATCAAATCTTGACCAATAGGGCCAAGAGGAATTTTATCTTCTTTCTGTTGTTTTTCCACAGATTTTTTATAGACATCAATAGTTCTTCAGGAGTTTTGCCCGTCCAAATATCACCACGGTGTTTGTTCATCCAACGCAACCTACGTTCAATGACATTGCACGCATACAATACACGACCCAATAATTCAAAAACTTGGGATTGAGAGGGAATATCAAGTTGCAAGGATTTTTTTATCATTACATTCCTTTATCGACAATACTCCATCATTAAAAGCACATTTATATTCGTGATGACTTCTCAGTAATCCGATTGGAATAGGATTTTTCGCTAAAGGATTATGAACTATCACAAAATCGTCCCCACTTTCAAATTTCACTTCTGGAGAAAAATAGTGCTGTAAAATAGTTTGAAAAGAGAATACAATCGCACTTATATGAGCATTTTCTTCTCTAAGAAAAAAATCATTAGAAACTGAAATTCCCTTTTTGGGGATACCTAATTTATAATCCCTACGCATTTCACTTGTTTCTGCCACAGGATTAACATAAAGGACAGTTTCCCCAAGCGGAAATACGGTTCGTAAATACGAACTTATGAATCCTTTGGGAGTCAATAAGAATGGATCCCGTAATCCACACGAAGAAACAAAAAGAATTATCGGTTCAGCATCTTTCACTAGACCTTTTTCCATATCTCTTTTTGCTTTACATATTTTGGTATTGATTACACTTGTCAAACGTAGCAAATGATAATTTTCATCAGGAGGAATAATTCCCTCTAAACTTCTATTTTTCCCCACTTCATCATCTGTTGCCGCAACAAATTCGCCCCACCCTTTTATATTTTCAATCCAAATGTCAAGACCTTTATTTCCCTTATGTTCAAGCTTTATATTATTGTTAAACAATGCTTCGATAACATAAAGCTCATTCAACCTTGATATGAATTCGTCACCTACTATACGTTTTTCAAAACCATCGTCTAAAAAATCACTGTAGAGTAAGAACTTCTGGGTTAAAAAATTTGACATCTCCAAAATTCGTTTCGGAGAAATCATCTTCCCCCTATAAAATTTCCAAACATTCATCTTTAATGTATGGATTCTACGCTCTATGTTACATACATGTTGATTCATAAAATTAAATATTTTCTACCAATTCCGCTTTCAACCGAAACGCATCCGGGTCAACCCTCATTTTGTAAATCTTCATATCTGGATTTAGCCATTGTGCAACTTTCAAAATTTCCTTTTGCTTATCTTCGGGCGTATTAATACCAATATAAAGCGAACAAAAGCACTCTCTACCAATCGGTGGGTAAAAGCGAAGATCCTTATAATCAACAGAACCATCCTTTTTCTTAGATTCCTTCGGAAAGTCATAAGGAGTTAGTCCTATTGTTGGCTCATCCAATATTAGGCGAACTTCCTGTTCGTGTTCCCAAGCTTTCGCTTTGGTAGATAGTTGGTAATCAAAAAATCGTCCATTATCATTATCATGGAAATAATCAGGTTTCTTGATAATGTCTTTATATTGTACCTCTAGTTTTTGTACCCCAATACATTTTCCAAAAAATTTCTTAGAAAGGTCCGCATCAGCCTTGTCCATATCTATTCCAATGCAAACACCTTTATGATTTCCATAATAACTCCACATAAGCAAAGCGTCATTGACCTTAGATAAACTGCAAATCCAAGCATTCTCCCAATTTCTTTTGTACGCGGAAGATTCTAATAATTTGATGATATCGGGAGGCCAAGCTTTACATCTTGCTTCAGGAATATTTGAAAAATTTATTAGACTAGGATGACAATCGAAAGGATCATTCAATCTTGAAGCATTGGTAAATTGAAGATTATGATATTTCAACATCTTCAACCCGCCATCGGCATCAAGGTATTTATATAATAAATTTGGGATCATCATCGGAATAGCGTCTTCTTATTTTTAAACATCGGACAACCTTACTACAAATATATCAAAATAAACTAGCAGATAGTGTTCCCAGCTTTTTCAGTTGTTTCCAAAATGGAACCAGCCCCTCCCCGCATAAAAAAACGACCCCGGAACAAGTCCGGGGCGACATCATAAAAGTTACGCTTTAGATCCTTCGACTTCAGCGCATTTACATTCGCCTCCGCCGCGGTTCCAGCAGAACTTACTTCTGCAAATTCAAACTTGCATTAGCAGCACCGTACAAACTAATGCTATAATCCTTGATGAGGTAAACCGGGATCTTGTTCAAAAGCGGGCGGATGTTCGGGTTGTAGTTCTTTTCGAACCAGGTCATGAACAAGTTATCGCGTTCGAGCCAGCGGAGGTCCTTCTGGACCGTTCCACCAGCGAGGTAGAAACCGCCAAGCGGGAGGAACAACGTGCAAGCGTCGCTGGCGAAGCGGGCAAGCATCTTCACGAACATGCGCATCATTTCGGCAGCGACCGGATCGGTATCGCTTGCGCGGCTGATGTACTTCGGACGGTCATGCCAATCGGTTTCTTCAATTTTCTTGAAAGCTTCATTCTCGGGAACGCCCTTCGTGTCGCGCCACCATTCATAGAGGTGAGCAAGGCCCATGCCAGAGACGAGCGGTTCAACGCCCGGCACCGTGCCGATGCGCTTTTCCATGTAGTCGCGGAAGTCCTGAGTTTCCTTGTCGAACGGAGCGAACGTGGAGTGTCCACCTTCAGAGCAAGCCGGGATGTACTTTTCGCCATCAAATGCAAGGAAGCCAACGCCCATGCCGGTACCCGGGCCAATCACGGCCTTGGTTGCCTTCTGCGGCTTCGGTTCACTTCCGTCGGTATGCTTGAACTTGAGAATTTGATTCGGGTCATCGACATCGAGGGTCGGGATGCCGTAGCTAATGGCCATAAAGTCGTTAATCACGAGGGTCGGGATACCGGTTGCATTGGTGATGGCATCGCCGTCAACGCACCACGGGAGGTTCGTCATGACGCACTTGTTGTTAGCAACGGGGCCTGCTGCACTGATGCAGATGTGGGACGGCTTCAAATCGGCGCGGTTTTCGATAGCAGCCTTGAGCGTTTCGCGGATCGGAGTGTCGAGTCCTTCAATGCACTGGCTCGGGCAAACAGTTTCGAGAATGAGCGTAAATTTGCCATCCTTGTAGCCCACAAGACCAAGATTCGTATTCGTACCACCGATATCACCCGCCAAAACAAGACGGTCAAACTTAGCATCGGGATTAAGCCATTTAATTTCCATAATTTAAAACTCCATGTTTTACGTTGAGGAATATAGTTTTTTCTCAAGGAAATAGGAGATTCACGATTAAATCGATAATGACAAGTGCATATTTATGCGCATGTAATAAAAACAACCGATTTACTCCGCTCAAAAAATATACATTAAGCCCATAGGGACCTATTTATATTGAGTAGGCTTCAGTTCACATTTAACAAGCAGAAAACATGCGCGCTATTCTTGCACTCTTTTATTACATCGTCGTTTTCACTATCATGGTTGTTGCGGGTATCCCCTACACCCTCTATTGCGGTATCCGCGGGCATTGGGAAAACTGCACCAAGGTTTGCACGTTCGCCTTCAGGAACATCATTTTCAAGCTTTTTGGCATTAAGGTTGCTGTCAAGGGGGCCGAAAACATTCCAAAGGGCGTAAACTACGTCATCGTCGCTAACCACCAGAGCTTTTTGGACATCAACGTTGTCTGGCATTCCATTACGTCGGCATCGTTCATGGCTAAGGCAAGCCTCTGGAAAGCGCCCGTATTCGGCTGGGTCTTGAACCGCTCCGGCAACATTCCCATCCACAAGAATCCGCGCAAAAACGCTGGTCTCGGCAAAATTCTCAAGAAGCGTCTCGAAAACAATTACAACATTGTTGTATTCCCCGAAGGTCACCGCACTGAAGACGGCCACATGCTCAAGTTCCAAAATGGAATTTTCCGTTTGGCAAAAGAACAGCACTTTGACATTTTGCCAGTTACATTTATCAATACCGGAAAGATTCTCCCGAAGGTCAAGTGGGCGGTTTATTCCGGCACTGTCGAGATGGTCGTTCACCCGCTGATCCGCTATGAAGATTACGCCGAAAAACCGATGGCTGATCTCCGCGACGAAACCCACGATTTGATTGAATCCGCGATGCCGTACAAGCAGGCGGAACTTGCCGCAGCAAAAGAAGCGGCAACTGAAAACAAGGAGGCTTAATTATGGCTAGAGAATTACCGAGCGAAGAACAAATTATTGCAATCCTTCGTGACGAACCCATGGTAGGGAGCCAGCTCCGTAGCGCTCTCGGCCTCCCGAAAAAACAGAAAATGGCTTTTAAGCAGCTCCTCGCCGACATGATTGAGCGTGGTGTTTTAAAGCGTTCTGCGCACAAGGAATATCAATTGGGCGATGGTGAACCGCTGGAAGACAAGCGTGAAAAGCGCCGCAAGAAACTTGCAGAGCAGGGCATTGAAGACAACCGCCGTCCGGGCGCTCGTAGCCGCCGCCAGACCGAAAAGGATTCCGGCACACGCGTGAAGCGCGGCATTCTGCACCAGACTGGTGACGAAGACTGGGAAGTAACCGAACTCGATACGGGCAAAGTCTATGAAATGTGCCACCGCAGGCAGGCGCCGGGCAAGGAAGGCGAGACCATCAGCTTTACACTTTATCCGCACCCGAAGCTCAAGCATAGCTATTTGGCAAAGGTGGACCGTTCCGCCGAGCTGAACAACATCAGTTGGGACGAAGTTAAAAAGCAGTTCATGGAAGAGAGCAATCTCCCCAAGGGATTTAGCCCCGCCATCGAAAAGTACGTGGAATCCATTACAGACCCGACGGAAAAGGATTTCAAGGGCCGCGTAGATTACCGCAAGTTGGACATTCTTTGCATTGACCCCGAAGGCGCCATGGACCACGACGATGCCATTAGCGTGGAACGCACAGCAAATGGCGGCTACAAGCTCGGTGTGCATATCGCCGACGTGAGCTACTACGTGCCCGAAGGTTCTGACCTCGACGAAGAAGCTCTCGAAAGAAGTTATACGCAATACTTGCCGTGGACCGCAGTGCCGATGCTCCCAGAAAAGCTTTCCAGCGGTGTTTGTAGTTTGCACGAAGGCGTGGATCGTTGTGCATTCACTTGCATGATGGAATTGGACAAGCATGCCAATGTGCTTTCTTGGGATTTCCACCGCAGTGTCGTGAAGATTACGAAGGGCATCACGTACCAGCAGGCCGTGCAGATGATGGAAGCCGGTGACGATTCTATCAAGGCTCTCGCCGAAGTGACCGCGCTCCTCAAGCAGAACCGTACCAAAGAAGGTTTGCTCGAATTCCAGACAACAGAATACGGCTGCAAGTTCGACGAGAATGGCGAACCGGTCAAAATTGTTCCGCGCGAACATGATGAATCGAACTCTTGGGTCGAAGAGTGCATGCTCATTGCAAACAACTGCTGCGCCAAGGAACTCAAGCAGCGCAAGCTGCAAGGTATTTACCGTATCCATGAAGCTCCGGACACCAAGGACATCATGGAACTGTACTACATGTACCCAGACCTGTTCAAGGACGCTCCGGTGATGTTGCGTGATTTGGGCAAGCCGCGCAGTGGCGATACGAACTTGAACCCGGTAGCTTTCAAGCTTTACGAGCACTTGGTGAAGCGCGCCCAGGGCGACGAGACGCTCACGAACCGCATTTTGCGCAGTATGCAGAAGGCTCACTACGATTCGAACAGCTTTGGGCACTTCGCTTTGAACTGGCAAGATTACAGCCACTTCACTTCGCCGATCCGCCGTTACGCGGACCTCTGGTGCCATCGTGAACTGGCGCGCAAAGGCAAGGAGATTACCGCCGACCGTGTGAACAGCGTGATTGAAGTTTGCGACTTGATTTCGGCAAATGAAATCAAGAACATGAAGGTGGAACGCATCGCCATCAAGGTGTGCAGCTGCTGGATTTTGAAGAGCCGCATTGGCGACAGCTTCGAAGCAAATGTTACGGGTATCGAAGAATGGGGCATTTACGTTTCCATCGACGATCCGATTGCAGAAGGTCTTGTGCGTTACCGCGATATCACGGGCGACGACTTCTACGTATTCAACCCGGACCAGGGCCTTGCTTACGGAAAGCGTAGCGGCCGCACCTTCCGCCGTGGCGACAAGGTGATGGTTCAACTCCTCAGAGTGGATCCGTTGCGCGGTCAGGCAGACTTCAGCATCACCGAAAAGCTGAGCGCCGAACCGAAGAAGCGCCGCAGCCGCGAAGACACCGAACGCGATATCCGCAATTTCAAGGATCGCGCAGACCGCGCCGCAGCCGCCGAAGCACTCGGCTATGTGAGCCAGCCGGACGAAGACGATGATTTCGAACCGGAATACATTTCTGGCGGCCGCCGTGGACGCCAAGACTTTGACGGTCCGATTTTCGAACGCACCGGTCGCGATGCCCGCGGGCACAAGGGACTCCGCAAGAACCGCGATGATTTCCGTGACTCTCGCGACAGCCGCGAAGGTCGCCATGGTCGTGACGACAGGCACGGCCGTCGAGATTCCAGAGATTTCGGCGAAGGATTCCACGTCGCCAGCGAACCACGTGAAGCAAGACGTGGCCGCAGGTCTAGCGAAAAGGGTCGCGGTCGTAGCAGCCGCGGAGGCCGCAGAGGAAGGTAGTTGATGGACGCATGCAATAAAGTCGCCCTCTATGCCAGTTACCAAACCGGGGAAGACCTCCCCGGCTATGTCCGTTTTGCGCTCAAGCATCTCACGGAGACCGACTTCAAGGTCGTTCTCCTCACGAATCGCCGAGCGCTTTCGAACGACACCTACGATTTTTTGAAGGAAAACCACATCGAGCTTTTCCTCACTGAAAATCGCGGGTTTGATTTTGGCATGTGGCGGCGTTATTTGCAACTGCAAGCAAACCGCACAGACGCTGCCGGCAACTACGTTCCCGGTATCATCACGCGTGATGTGGAACGCTTGCTGCTCATCAACGATTCTATCGTTTATTACCAAAATAAATTCAAAGAATTCTTCGAACGCGCCGAAAACAGTCCCGCCGATGTCGTATCGCTCACGAGCAACGACGAATTCGCACCGCATTTGCAGTCGTTCTTCTTGTACATGAAACCCGCCGCACTCGGCGTGTTCTTCTTGCACATTTTCGAAACGCCGGAGCAAACGGAATTCTACGATGTCACCCGCAAGCTCGAAGTCGGCTTAAGCCAAAAATTCACCGAAGCCGAAGTCATCATGGAATCGCTTTACCACACGGAGCGTCCCGTGTTTTTCGCTTACGATGAACTCATTGCACAAGGCGCCGGATTTGTGAAGCGCAAGCTTTTGGAACGCCGTTTCGACTACGAAGAGAAAAAGCACTTTGTGCGCCATCATGCTTACGACGCACTCAACAAGGATTACGCAGCCCTCGTATTAAAAGCAGGCCTTGATGCAGACTTTGACGCCAGTTGGCTCCCGAAATGCAACGAGACTCGCGCCGAGCGCATCAAGGACTTTATATGGGAAAAGGGACTCCAGCTTGTTGGATTCCCTGCAAAAAGATTGATCGATAAGATTAAGAAATAATTAAAAACAGTTTCCTTTAGACTGTTCGATTAACTGAGCGCGATGCCTTCTACAATAATACGGCAATTCATCGCTTTCAACAATTATATCTTCATTTTCTAAACTGGGCCCATCCTTATACCACTCCAGAAGCGGTTTGCGACGTTCTTCAAAAATTTTCATTTCATCAGAACTAGCATTAATCTTGCCAATGGCCGCATTTTTTAAGCCAACAAGACCTTCACAAGGATACACGTACCCATCGGAATAAACAATTGTTGAAATTTTATTCATACAGGGCTTTTCATAATTTGGATACAAACGTTCAAGATATCCATCAACCATGATTATATCCAAATGAGTACTGCACACAGATTTCATCGAAAACAAGCCATAATGCATAAGAGCATCGTAGGATCCTATTATTTTAAAGCCTGAATAATAAGGGATCATATCACAGAGCAAGCGATCTAAATTTTCTTTGTCGATAGAACACTCTGTATCACAAATAATAATGGAAATATTATCAACTAATCGTTCTGTTTTGCAATTCAATATTGTTGAAAAATTTTTCACAAAATAATTCAAGTCAAATTTCATTTCAACAGCAAAATGATAATTTTTTACTCCTCTTAAAATTCTTTTCAAATCTTCTTCATAACAAAAAATTTCATTTCCTAATATTTCCACATTTCGATTTTTAAAATAAACAAGATTAACTTGTCCTATTTCTTCATAATATTTTTCTAACCATTTATCTAATTTTTCAAACCATTTAACAACACTGTCTACATCTAAAGTATATCCAGAATTAGAATCATTACTTTTCAAAACAACTTGCACCCGTTCCAAGGATGCAACCAACTGCTCTTTAACACTCTTCATTATTCAAGCACCTTCGCAGATAATTTTTTTTCTAATACAGCAATAGCCTTTTCTATAGAATCCTGCTGAAGTTTATCAAAATGATTCCTTACAATTTTCACCCGTTCATCATTAGAAAAGATAAAATGGCAAAGATCGCAATGATTGGTAAATTTATTTTCTTCAGGAACCTTGCAACCATAATCCGTTAAAATCTTATAGTAAGATTTTGGTCCTAGAAAAACGAGCTGCCTTAGCATGGGATCTGAATTCATGTTGTCCATAATATCGATGATAGAGGAATCATTGATATTACCAAAATTACAATTACGGCATGTATCAAACCCAGCACAACAAGGATAGACTTCACCATAACTATTGACTGTAAGCACCAACGCATCTACACAAATTCCAGAGATTCCATTTATGTTACTATAAAATTCTTCTCTCGGAAGCATTTCGATAGCTCTACCTGAATACAGAACGTAGCTTGATGAAATTTGAGATGCATGGCGCACGGCAAATGGATCCAGCATTTTTAAAGTTTCTTCAATGCTATGGCTTTTCGTCGTTAAAAAACGAAGATTAGTGCGAATACCATATTTCCGGCAATATATCAAGCAATTGTTAATACATTCCGGCGGATTATGTTGAGCATGCCAATAATCCCACGACACTTCAAG
>CAMZFJ010000031.1 GCA_947306025.1 uncultured Fibrobacter sp. | reverse complement strand
TTTTCAGATTGAGTTTTTAGATAAGCATCGTTATCAAAACCAACTTTAAACATATAACAAATACCATTTTGAGAGTTTTCACAATTATAAAAAAATACAAACCACCATCTCAAGTCCAAAAAAATATTTTTTTGCCATATTTCTAAATTTAGTCTCGAACCATGTTTACCTACCGCTACAGAGAACTCGCCGTAGCCCTCGAAAAAAAGGGTGAAGTTCGTTCTGCGCTCGCCAAAACGCTCCGCATGAACCCGGAAGAAATTTTCAACCTCGAAGTGGAACGTTTTTCGCTGGACTCTAGGCGCAAAGGGGACTTACGTTGGTCTTACAACGTGGTTTTTGACTTGAAGCGGAAAGTTCGCGCCACGGGGAATAACGCCCGCGGGCTCATCGAATCCCAACGTGAAATTCGCAGCCTCGATGCAGAGCCGGGCAAAAATACAGTCCCGATGGCAGGCCATGTCGATATCATTGGCGCTGGGCCAAGCGGTTTGTGGGCGGCACTCCATCTTTTGCGCAAAGGTTTTTCTGTAGACATCTACGAACAAGGTAAGCAAGTCGAAGAACGATTCCGCGATATCCGCAAATTTTTTGTGGACCGCAAGTTCAACGCACACAGCAACGTGCTATTTGGCGAAGGCGGTGCAGGCGCATTCAGCGACGGAAAGCTCAACACCCGCAGCCGCAACTTGTTCAGCGAAACAGTCCTCAAGGACATGGTGCAATTCGGCGTTGACGAAAGCGTCGTGACATTCGCAAAGCCGCACATCGGTACAGATAAACTCGTTTTGATGTTGCGCGAAATCCGTGCGGAAATTATCAAGCTCGGCGGGAAGATTCATTTTAGCACTTGCCTTGAAGATATTGAGATAAAGCAAGGAAGAATTTGCGCGATAAAATTAAAAGAGACGAAAGACGAAAGACGTGGTTCGGCAAGCTCACCAACCGAGACGAAAGATGATGTCGCTATCGGCTATTGGCAGCCGTGCGAGGCATTGGTGCTTGCGGTCGGGCATTCGGCTCGTGACATTTACCAGTTGCTCCATGCTCGCGGAGTCCAGCTCGAAAGCAAGGCCTTTGCCATGGGCGTGCGCGTCGAGCACCCGCAAATGCTCATCAACAGGCGCCAGCTCGGCAACGTCGATACAAGAATCACCGGCGCCGCCGAATATTTCCTCGCCACGCCAACGCTCAACAAAACATCGAGCGCTTACAGTTTTTGCATGTGCCCCGGCGGAGTCCTTGTGCCATGTGCATCCGAACCGGGAACGCTCGCGACAAACGGCATGAGCTACAGCCGCCGCAACGGAGCATTTGCCAACGGAGCCATCGCCGTCCCGATTACCGCAGGCGCCGAAGGATTCGACATTCCTTCGAGCGGATCGCTCTTTGGCGGCCTCGACTTGCAACGCAAAATCGAAAGCGACGCCTATAACGTCGGCGGGAAAAATTACGCCGCCCCCGCGCAAACAATCAAGAGTTTCCTCGCCCACCGCGAAGACAAAGCGCTCCCCAAAACCACTTACCCTTGCGGGCTCGTTCCCTGCAATTTGTGGGATTGGATGGACAAGACGATTTGCAACAGCCTTGCCGAAGGATTCCAAAACTTCGACCGCAAAATCCCGGGATTCATCGAAGAAGGGCTGATCGTCGCTCCCGAAACGCGCACAAGTTCGCCACTCCGCATCCCGCGCAACAACGAAACGCTCGAAAGCGTCAACACCAAGGGATTGTTCGTCCTCGGAGAAGGCGCGGGTTACGCCGGCGGGATTGTCACCAGCGCAGCCGATGGCGTCCGCCTCGCGCATTTTGCAAAAAAGGAAAATAGGTAACAGGTGTTAGGTTTCAGGTACATAATCGCGGCTTCGCCGCCCATATAAAAACACGCGAAGCGTGCTATTTTTACCTAACCCCTAAAAACTACAACCTAAAACCTAATTATGATTACACGACTTATCGACCGCAACTTTGCCAACATGCGCCTTGACCGATTCCTCCGCAAGGCATTCCCCGAAGAATCCCTCTCGGTGTTCTTCGCTGTCATCCGCAAAAAGAAAGTCCGCGTGAACGGTGTCGTTGGTAAAGCAAACCAGATGCTCGCCGAAGGCGACGTCGTGAACATCTATGAGAATTTTAAGTCGGTGAGTGAATCAGACGAGAGTGGTTTAAAGGGGGAAGGCCTTCCCCTCGCGTCTGCCGCCGAAGCGGCTCCCGCTACCCCTTCGAGCGGGGACACCACCCCGCAACGCCCCGATGCAAAAGCAACCGGTTTCGCCAAGAACAAAAGCACCTGGGGCAGAGCGCTTACGGGTGCCGAGAAACAAGCGCATTGGGGCGCGCACGAACTCGACCTTATCGTGCAAACCGAAGATTATGTTGTAGTCAACAAGCCCTCGGGACTGGCAAGTCAGCCGGGCAGCGGCACGCGCCCCGGTGAAAGCCTCGTAGAATACCTTTGGGAATGGGGCCGTAACGAAGGCCTCGACTTTAAGCCGACAATTGCCCACCGCCTCGACCAAGAGACTTCCGGTCTCTTAGTTGCAGCCCTCCATGGCGACACGCTCCGCGACCTCACGCGCCTTATCCGCGAACACGAAGTTGAAAAATTCTACTTCGCGCTCGTCAAAGGGAATCTCAAGAAAGACCGCGGCACCATCAGCGAATCGCTTTTGCGCACTGATTCTGCGAAGGGCAGCAAGATGCTCGTCGGGCAAGATGATGAAAAGGCACAAAAAGCCATCACGCATTACCGCGTCAAGCAGCATTACGAAGGCTATGACCTCGTGAAAATCAAGCTCGAAACGGGCCGCATGCACCAAATCCGCGCACACTTCGCCAGCATCGGGCATCCGCTTTTGGGCGACACGCGCTATGGCGATTTCGCGCTGAACCGCGAAGTGAAAAAGCAATTCGGCCTGAACCGCTTATTCCTGCACAGTTGCCGTTTGGAATTCGACTGGAACGGCGAACACAAAGTGTTCGATTGCCCGTTGCCCAAGGAACTTCGAAACGTCATCAAGCAGTTAAAGCCGATTCATTACGAACGCCCTGAAAATAATTTCGAAAAAAGCCGCAGGCGTTAAGCCCGCACTAACGGAATGACACGCAAACCGAGTGTCGCGACAGAACATTTATGTTCTGTCATGACCGAGGTGCAGCAGTCAAGCCACGAAGTGGAAAATCGAACTGTATGCTTCGCGGGGTGGCAAACTTGTCAAACGCGATTTCGTAGCAGAAATTCTTTTCGTCAACAGCACGGACCGTGCCTGCGCCAAAGATTTTATGCATCACGCGGTCGCCAACTTCAAACGTTGCCGAAGGCGCCTTCTTAACCATTCCCAAACTCTCGTCGCTCAAAAAATCCCGTTCCTGATCGACATTTGCAATATGCGCTTTCGCCGCTTCAAGCAAATCTTCCGATAACCCGCGAGCCACATCCAGCCCGCCCATATCCATTTCAAGCAAGAATCTCGACGGATACCGCGTTCCGCTCTCCCCCGCCACCCCATCTTCGGCATCGCTCAAGCACAATACATTCTCGGCACGCGTGAACGCCACATACGCCAAGCGACGCTCTTCTTCTAATTGCACTTTATTTTGCACACGCTTCACCGGGAAAAATCCTTCATTCAAACCGCACACAAAAACGTACGGGAACTCCAGCCCCTTCGCATTGTGAATCGTCATGAGCTGCACGCGATCTTTTTCTTCGGCATCTTCATCGACATTCGTGAATAGCACAATATTTTGCAAATACTCATCCAGCGAGGCATCTTCCTCATAGTAATTCTCGAATTCCAAAATTCCCTGTTTGAGTTCCGCGAGATTGTCCAAGCGGTCTTCGTCGCCGTCCAAGCGCAACATTTCTTCGTACTTCGTCTCGCGCAGAATCTTCGCCAAAATTTCAGAAACGCTCATGTCCCTGTAGCACGAACGATACTTTTCTATCAGCTTCACATACTCAACGACATTGCTTCGCGCCAAAAATCCCTTGCAATCAAAATCAATCTTATTGCGTTCATTCCCCACCGACGACATTTCCGCCTGCGACGAAATATCACAAGCCACATCATTCAACATTCCCGCTTCCGATACAATTTCCAAAAGCGCCTCGTAAAGCCCTACGCCTCGCGCATCAGCAAAAGCCTGCAATATGGAAACCTTACGCGGCCCAAACTGGCGTTTGGGTGTATTCACCGTTCGCAAGAACGACAAATCATCGGCGTACACGAGCATGCGCAAATAGCAAATCACGTCCTTGATTTCTTTGCGCTGGTAAAAACCGACACCGCTATAAACTTTGTACGGAATATTTTCTGCCATCAAGGCTTCTTCGACAGAGCGCGACTGCGAATGCATTCTATACAGCACCGCAATATCTTTGTAGCGCATTCCGCCCGCACTCTGCACCGCATTCTGGATGCGTTCCACGATCCATTTTGCTTCTTCGCGCGTATTCTTTGCATGGTAAAAGACAGGCGTTTTTCCGCCAACGCGCACAGGTCTCAAGACCTTTTCGATTCTAAACTTGTTGTTCTTGATAACCGCATCCGGCACTTTCAAAATGCTCGGCGTTGAACGATAATTGTTCTGCAACAAAATCGTCTTCGTCCCTTGATGCGTCTTGTCAAAATCAAGAATGCGGTTGATATCCGCACCGCGCCAGCCGTAAATCGTCTGGTCCGGGTCCCCCACGACAAATAAATTCTTGTGATAGCTCGAAAGCAAATCCGCGAGCATGAATTGTTGACCGTCAATGTCCTGATATTCATCGACCATCACATACATCATGCGCTTACGCCATTTGTCCAGCTGTTCCGGGAAACTTTGAAGAATGTACAGAGTCACCAGAATCAAATCGTCAAAATCTAGCGCATAATTTTTCTTTTGCTCATAGAGATAGCGGTAATAAACCTTCATCCACTTGTCGTCCGCTTCGTCCGACAATTCCAGCAAATGATCTTTCGGCATTTCGCGGCCATCCTCATCGCGGCTTTCCTCGCTGCGGTCATCGTCTCCGCGAGCATCCTCACTCTGGCCATCCGCACTCTCCGAAGGCAACTCCGCAAAAAGCGAAACATAATCCAACTCATTCGCCTTGCGGCCCCCGATAAAATCGAGAACACTGCTGATTTTCAAATCCTTGAGCGAATACCCCAAATCCGCATACGCCTTGCGCAACAGCGATTTCTGGTCGTCCTCGTCTAGAATCATGAACTCTTTCGGGTAATTCAGCACATGGATTTCTTCGCGCAAAAACCGCACACAGAATCCGTGGAAAGTGGAAATGTAGCCACTGTCATCGCCGCCCAAAATCGAGCGGATGCGCTTTTTCATTTCGTTCGCGGCCTTGTTCGTGAACGTCACGCAAAGAATGTTCGCAGGCGAAATGCCCATTTCCTTCACGAGATACAAATAGCGATGCGTGAGCGTTTTCGTCTTGCCCGATCCAGCGCCCGCCACAACGCGCACATAACCTTCGGTGGTCTCCACCGCCTCTAGCTGTTCCTTGTCCAAACGCGAGCGCTCCCCCTCAAGGGAATCCATAACCTGAGCCTTCATTTCTGGGGAAAGAACCATCTGCGCCTCGCATAGTGAACATTTGTTTTACTGCACAAAAAGTAGTCTTTTGAATATATTCCGTCAAGTTAAATCATATAGACACCGAAAGACAGTCACAATCAATTGGCTTTTTTTTCAAAAAAACGCCATTTCGTACGATACCATTCTAAATTGGAATGTTTTCGTAAGATATTTTTAAGCGATTCAAGGACATTTGGCTATATTTACAGACGGAGCAATGATAAAACTCGTTATCGGCCAAGGAGTATATATGCTTAAAATGTTCTCCAGAACAGTGGCTATCGTAATTATTGTGTGTAGTACAATGCTGTTTGCGCAAAGCGCATCCCAGACCAACGAAAAAAAGCCTATCAGGACAACCAAAAGCCTCCAGAGCATGAATTTTTATCTGCCTATCGAATCAGAGACATGGAAGATAAAAGCCATCAACTACGACTGGAGTTCCGTGAGTTACCAATTTGGCTGGACACGCTATAAAACAGAAAAAAACGGCTACTCTTCCGTATTCGGATTGGGGATCGGCTTTTTAAACGGAGAATTCAAAGATGAAATCACCCGCCAAAAGACAGAATTAAAAGGGCTCGATTTTAACGTCAAGCTAGGCATTGGCATGGCCCCTATTTCGAACGATTTGATTGCCGCGGTGTATTTCCTTTGCGGAGTTGACTTGAAATTGCTCGAAGGGGACGTAAAAACAGAAACACACAAATACAACCCCGGGGCGAGATATGTTGATGCGGTCATCGGTGGCACGGTCATTGTTGGTTACCATGTTTTCGATAACATCGGCGTCATTGGCGGCATAGACATCACTACAAATGCATACGGAATTGGAGCCTACTACAACGATCCTGCCCGATTGTCCAAAACAAGCAGACTTTCTTACCTATTCACAGGCGTCAATGTGACTCCACACATCGGGTTGTTCTTCGTCTACTAATTTATTATTCATATTCCTCCTCAATAACCACAACCCTGCACGAAAAACGTGCAGGGTTTTTATGCAAAAAAACTTTTCCGCCGTACAAATGAGTATATTATTCACATCCAAATTCAGGAGGTTCAAATGCTTATCGTCAATACTGACTTTATCAGTGGCAAGGAAATCGAAACAGTCCAGCTCGTCAAAGGGAGCATTGTTTTTTCGAAGAATGTCGTTCGAGACATTTTCGCCGGCCTCAAAACAATTATCGGTGGCGAAATTGCAGGCTACTCCGAAATGATGAACGAAGCACGCCAAAAAGCAACGGAACGCATGATCCAGGAAGCTAAATCCATTGGCGCCGATGCCATTATAAACGTGCGCTATTCCACAAGCAGCCTGATGGCAAGTGCCGCAGAAATTATCGCCTACGGAACCGCAGTCCGCTACAAGAAATAATTACAGCTAGGCACCGTAATTTCGAATAAAGAAGACCGCAAGTACAGCCGCAATAGACAAGTACACAAAAACAACTAGTGCGGCTTTTTTCCGGCTACCTTCAAAACGGATTTCTGGCAGAGTCTTCACAAAACAAATCTGCCAGAGATCAAACAACACCCAGGCAAAGTTGACCAAAGCAAGACACAGGCCTACATGGTGCGGAGCAATCAGAGCCACTAAAGTCAAATAAATTTTTATGCTACCCGAAACGCTGTTAGCAAGCATAAAATTATGCGCTCCGACAAAGCCACCTAAACAGGCGGCCACAGCCATCTTTGTTCGGTTCCTCGGTTTTAATTCTTCAAATTCCATTTAGCTATCCCTATACACCGCGCCAAAATTAAAAACATTCATATCATCCAAAAAACTTTTTAGTTCTTACTTTTAAATCACGTGACTATAATCACGAAACTTTCTATTTTTATTATATGGCAAATTCATTACTTTCCGGAAAATTCGCAGCTGTTCTCCCCGCTGGCGGGCTTGGCAAGCGCATGGGTGGCAACATTCCCAAGCAGTTGATGCAACTGGGCAATAGACCCGTCTACCAGTATTCTCTCGAAACATTCCTCAAGATGGACGAAATTGCAGAAGTCGTCATGGCGGTTCCTACAGACTGGAAGGACTATTTCGAAAAAGAAATCGAAGCCTGGATTTCTGCAAGCGAGAATGCCGAAAAGTTTAGAACAAAATTAAAGATTGTTTTAGGCGGTACAGAACGCTGGCAGTCCGTAGAAAACGGCGTAAACGCACTCACGAGTAGCGCCGAATACGTTCTAGTGCACGATGTCGCACGCCCGTTTATAAGCGAAAAAATCATCCGCGATGTGTTTGATACACTCGTCAACAAAGGCAGTTGCCTCGTTGCAAAACCAGCGATCGACACCATCAAGGTTGCAAGCGATGGCTGCGTCGAAAGCACGATCGACCGCCGTAAAGTCTGGCTTGCGCAGACACCGCAAGCAGCGCGTATCGATTTGCTCAAGCAGCTCTACACACGCATTGCAAAAGAGCCGCTCGACTTTACGCCAACAGACGAAGCTAGCATTCTCGAATTCTTTGGCGAGCCCGTTTACATCGTCAAGGGCGAATCCGCAAACGACAAGCTCACTACGCCTGAGGACTTTGAAGTTTTTGCAAACCGAGCGAAACATGTTTAAAGGCGACAACCCCTCTCGAGGACAAATGAAATACTTAAAAATTTTTGGTTTTCTAAGCGCATGCATTCTCATGACTTCGTGCGCACAATCCCTTTCCGTATCTAAAAAAGAAACGTTTGAACAGAAATCGGGGATCATCGGTGTTTTCCGCCAGCCCGTCGGTTTCTGCAGTGGCGGTTACCAACAGCAAATCAAGCTCGGTGGTGAAAAGATCGTCGTCAAGCCCACATGGACTAGCGAACAGGACAATCTCTTCTCCGCATACATTCAACCGGGAAAAGCAAATTTGGAATCCTACCATTACGCTTGCGGAATCACATCAACAACACTTACCCCCGTAGAAAACACGGTGTCGTCATTCCACAAAACGGTTTCTGCAAAATCGTCATGTCCTTCCTTAATAACGACGAGCTCTTTTCGAAAAACGATGTACTGCTATTCAACCATTTCAAAAAAGACGATGTAGCAGTTGAGTTCGACGATATTCCTTATTGCGAAACGTATTAAGGGGACTTCCTTTAATTAAGGCCATAAAGTAGTACTAAAACATCGTATTTTCGATTTTTACGCCCTCAAAACTTACTTTTTTCTTATCTTTAAAAATAAGAAAGAGGGGAAAATACGATGTTTCAAGCAATTTCACTTTTATTTTTTCTTATTGCATTTGTTGCTTGTAGTGACAGCGGGTCAAGCCATTCTAGCGAGCCAACCTCTGATAACGAAATAGAAGGCTTCGTTCTCCTCAAAAGCGGCTCCGTTACCATTGGATCCAACGACAAAAGCTTTAAGGTTAATGAGCGCCCTGCCATGAGCGTTCTATTGGACTATGATTTCTACATGGGCATTCACGAAGTCACTTGCGGTGATTACGCAGAAATTGCCCATAAAGCAAAACTTAAAACCTTTGGAAAATGCGAGAACGACAGCCTCCCGATTACCGATATTACTTACTACGATGCAGTCCTATTTGCGAACGCCCAAAGCAAGCAGAAAAAATACGACACAGCATACACCTACAGCAAGGCAATCTACACCAACGACGGGCATTGCACAAATTTGGAAGGATTTGCGTTTCACGCCGATGTAAAAGCATTTAGACTCCCGACTGAAGCGGAATGGATTTACGCGGCAACACGCGCCTGGAATGTCAAGAAAAGC
This sequence comes from uncultured Fibrobacter sp., assembly GCA_947306025.1. The sequence goes on along the minus strand of CAMZFJ010000031.1, from coordinate 1,400 downwards.
TGGAACAGCGGAAACTCCGAATACAAGCTACACTCCGTCTGTACCGCCGGTTCTGATTCTGCAGGTTTCTGCGACATAATCGGAAACGCCATGGAATGGGTAAATGACTGGATGGGAACTTTTCGAGACACGACAATCACCAACTACGTCGGTGCCCCCGATGGCGGAAACTTAGGAGAAAGAATTGTTAAGGGAGGTTGCTATTCTTCTTTAGATAATGAACTCAATCCCTATAGTCGTGGAGATGTCTACACAGTCACGTCTTCAACAAAGGCCGAATACGTTGGCTTTAGACTCGCTTTCGGAAATGTACCGAACGCGCTTTGGATGGGAAATGACGGAAAATCGCAAACAAAAGTCATTATCCCACTTACCGGGAGCGAAACTGTCAAAAAAGTTGTTGGATCGTACAACGTTAAACTCGCTTTCCGCAATGATGTTTCCGGCAACATAGCCATCATCAACTACCTAAACGGCACCCAGTCCGTCAAAGAAATCACAAAAGATATCAGCGCTTACCATCCCGAAATTTCACCTGATGGCAAATGGATCGCCTACTGCACGGGTTTCGAGGGAATTTCCGGAAAATCGACAATTTATGTGCAGAATATCGAAGAAGAAAAAGTCGCACCCATAAAACTAGATGTCGAAAAAGCTGTAATTCCCCGCTGGAGAATTATCGAAAACGATACTGTAATTGTCTACGTGACCGATGCCGGCAACAACAAGGACAATTCCTGGAAATCGCAAAGCACATGGCAAGTTCCGTTCGCAAACGGAAAATTTGGAACGCCCAAAAAGCTCTTCGACGGCGCATACCACGGAGGCATCAGCGAAGACAACGCGCTCGCCGTTACGGGCGCCAGATTGTTGCGGGCACGCATCGCTAAGAAAGGCTCATCGCTCACGAAGAACGCTCAAGACGTTGTCTGGTACGACAGCGCCCAAGCCTGCAATGCTTCGCTCGCGCAGGACGGAACAAAACGCACCGCGTTCCTCGACTTCGGCGGAAATCCCGGCAAAAAATTTGTAGGAAAGGACTACGCCACTCATGAACGAGTTTTCATCGCAGATAGCACAGGACAATTGATTCAATCCGTCAAATCCCCCACAGGCTACTCCTTTGACCATACCGAATGGGCTACCGATGGCGAGACATCAATTATTGCGGCAACACTCACTAATATAAATGGAGCTCATACCAAAATAGCGCTTGTAAACCCAGCAGACAGCAGCGTTACTGAAATAGTCGAAGGAGAAGAACTATGGCATCCGAACTTGTGGGTAAAAAAGAAGGCAACGAAGCTGAGTTCAAATAGTAGCAGCAGTGCAATGACCAGTTCAAGTTCAAATTTTGAACTTGATTTAGACAGTGCTGGGATGTATTACAATACATCAGG
>CAMZFJ010000030.1 GCA_947306025.1 uncultured Fibrobacter sp. | reverse complement strand
TGTTGGGCAAGGGCATTGTGCTCAAGGCGAACGCACAAAAGCGCTACGCAAGTGATTTGATGAGTTCTGCCCAGCTCCGTTTATTATGCGAACAGGCAGGCATCCCGCTTCAAGTATTCATTACGCGAAACGACATGCCGTGCGGCAGCACAGTCGGCCCGACGATTTCTGCAAATCTCGGGATCCCGACGGTGGATATTGGCGAGCCCATGCTCAGCATGCACAGCATCCGCGAGATGATGGCCGCAAGCGACCACGCGGATATGATTAAGCTCGTTAAAGAACTTTACCGCTAAACAAAATGGCTGTTCTCGCTTTCTTTGAAGGCGAGATTTTTATTTGCTTTTCGTTTTGCTGAAAGCTAGTGCAACGGGCTTTTCAACAACGTACTTGAAAATAATCGCGACTACCAACGCTACGCCAAAAACGGCGAGAGCGAAGCTGATGTAGTATGCGGCGGCATCGAAGAATGTCCTTGCGCTATCGAACTTGCTAATAAGTTCTCTTTGCCATGTTCTTGTGGCTCCGATGACCAGCATATGGAATAGGTAGATTGCAAACGTGCACGACCCGATGTAGTTGATGATGCGGGCGGCAATGCTATTGGCTTTGATTATTTTGCCCAGTGCATAGACCGTGATAAACATCCCTGTTGCCGTTATAAAGCAAGGCGAGCATTGGAGCCAGCGGAAGCGATTGTTGACGTATCCGTATTCGGTGAACATGTAATTTTGCAGGCCGAACTTGATGAAAAATCCGAGCAAATATGTAATGACGCCGATGGCAAAAAGTTTCTTTTGGCGTTCGTCGAATTTGCGGATGAAAAGCGAAAGTTCATACCCGAGAATGAGGAATATGGTGCAGTATCCCCAAAGGAATTTGTCGAGATCGAACATGCTCATTTTAAAGAAATACTGAATGTCGCCAACTACGGCTCCAGCAATGGCGATGCCGAGTAAAGTGCGCCTTAATTTGTTCTTTTGCGGATCGTCTTGGCAAACGAAAGCGAGCATCGGAAAAAAGAAAATGAAAGACATGTAAGTACAAATGTACCACAGATGGTCACCTGGCGCTAACCTGAAAATGAATCGTCCAAGGTAATCCCAGTCTGCGTTTGCGATGGACGGTAAATGCTCCGTAAAATAGCGGTAGAAAATGCTAATAAGAATATAGACGATGGTCGGAATGTAAACGCGCGAAAGGAATGATTTTGCCTTGTAGGGGAATACTTGGATAATGTCGGAATCGCTTTTGATTCGCCCGAATAAAAAGAATCCCGTGACCAAGAGGAATAGCGGAACATCGTCTGCGATAAATGTCGAAAATGCGAGCCTTCCGTTTACAATGGCGTTGCTTTCTACAACTCCGAGCTGGCTATGTGCCATAATCACAAGTAGGCAGGCGATAATTCTAACGAGTTCAATAGAATGGTCTTTGCTCTTTATTTCGGGCATCTTTAATCCTTCTCCTTTATTCATGCGCTGAAATTTAAAAAATGGGAACAATGTAAATGGCAAGCGTTTAAAAGATTTCTATAATTCATGAACCAATTCACCAAAAAAAGTAATATGCAAAACATCTCGAAAGAAATTGATAATTTTTTGACGCCTGACGATACCAAAATCATGAAGGGGATTGCGATTATCTGCATGCTCCTACATCATCTTTGGTTTTTCCCGAATCGAATCCCTGGCGGTGTGTTCCCAAGTTTGTTTAACATATTCAATATCCCGGCGGTCAGTTATTTCGGAATTTTTGGCAAAATTTGCGTTCCGATGTTTTTCTTTTTTGGCGGATATGGCGTTTACAAAAGCTCCTTTGGAAAACCGTACGATATCGTAGGGCGCCTTAAACGGCTCTATTTTGCTTATTGGAAAGTTTTTCTTGTTTTTGTTCCGATTGGTTTTTTATTCTTTTCTTCCCAGACGCCTTATTGCACTGACCCGTTCATCTATACGCGATTCGATAATTTTGCGCTTAGGGAATTCTTTTCGAACTTTATAGGTTTCACTTCGACGTACAACAGGGAATGGTGGTTCCTGATAAGTTACGTATTTGCTTTGGTGACGTTCCCGTTCGTAAGATTAATTATCGATCGTCATTCTGCACGAGTCAACATTTTTATCGCGATTATTGTTTCTTTGATGTTTGCTCACATTTTCCCTGGCTTAAAACGCGTCGAGGCTCTTGGTACTCTTGGAAATAGCCACATGTACCTCAGATTTTTCTGCCAGATTGCGCCGTATGCCGCTTGCTTCTGGATGGGCGCCGTTGTTGCGAGGAACGGACTTCTCGATCGCTTGAACAATTCCGCAAAGCAACACGGGCTGTTGAGCCCTTTGACCGACATCGCTATTTGGTGCCTTGTTATTGTCATGCGCCAGAATGAAGTGGGTGATATTTTCGACATCTTCTTTATTCCGGTTTTGACGGTGGCGAGCATGGATTTGTTGAGCCATATAAAGTTCCTGAAAAAAGGAATCTGGTATATCGGCCGCCAAAGTACGTCGATGTGGCTTATCCATTCGTTCTTCTGCTATTACTTTGGATTGCCCGCAAAAATTGTCACTGCGACAGGATTGGCAATTCCGTCCCTTTTGATTCTTATAGCGATGACATACATTGCATCGGTGATTTTGGGTTATTTCTGGAAAGGTGTTGGTTTTGTTTTTCGAAAGGCGAATGCCGTGAAAATCAGTTTTAATCGTTCGGGAGCATCTTGTGAAAAATAAGGCTATTCAATATTTCTTGATTTGGGGAATCATCTGCCTCCTTGCAAACTTGTTCTGCTCGAATGCGGCCGCCTTCGGTGGCGACCAGAATTATTGGGTAGATTGGGTAAAGCAGTTGTCGAAAAATGGGCTTGAGCGCTTTAATGGCAACTATCCTCCGCTTTACGTTTTTTGGCTGTGGGTCGTGGCGCAGGTCCATAACCTGGCGAACATCCCGATAGAAAAGGGAACGCTAATCAAGTTCTTCTGCCTTTGGCCTGTATTCTTTGGCCATGTGGCACTTGTGGATTTGGCGAGCCGCTTGGTGGCGCGCTTCAATCTGCCGAAGATTTCCGCGCATTTGGCACTTGCTTTTGTGGCTCTCAACCCGGCGCTTTTGCTCGATGGCCCGATTTGGGGACAGGTGGATTTGTTCCCTTGTATTTTTGGCATTGCGGCTCTTTATTGCGTTAATTTCCGCGGCTTGCTCAAGTACGCTTCGATGTTCTTTGCGCTTGCGTTACTTGCAAAGTTCCAGATGATTTTGTTGCTCCCGATTTTCGGCGGTATTTTCCTTCGTCATTACAAGCAGTCCTGGCGCGGGCTTCCGCTTATGGCTGTTGCGATTGCACTAGTGTTCTTGCCGTTCATCGTGGTGGGGAATCTTTCCGGCTTGCTCACTCACGCTTACTTGAACACGACGGAACAGTACCCGTTCTCGACTTACAATGCCGCAAACATTTGGATGTTCTTTGTCGGCAATACAAGTCGCGATGCGAATCCGCTTTTTGGACTTTCTCCTGAAGGTATCGGATTCTTGCTTTCGCCGTCGTGGATTGGAAAAATTTTGTTCGTCATTGTTTCGGCATATGTGCTGAAGTGCGCGCTTTTTGCTAAAACGCTCCGTCGCACATTCCAACTTGCCACTTGGGAAGCTTTTGCGTTCTTCCTTTTGCTCCCGGGTATGCACGAACGTTACTTGATTTACGCTGTTCCGTTTGCTTGTGTGTGGCTTGTGCTCGACATGAAAAAATCTTGGATTTGGTCTTTGCTCATCACTTCCATTTGCGCGATGAACATTTCCATGGTCAATGGATTCAAGGGTGCCGACTTGTGGGTTCCGGTTTCGGGCCTTGCGATACTCATTTTTATCGCGGGCATTGTGCATAACTTTGCACCGCGAGCATTCCCCGCGTTGATTGAAAAGTTGAACCGTATTCCGTTCCCGCGATTTACGCCGTACGTCGTGCTTGCGCTGTTCCTCTTCCCGATGCTCATTTCCGAGATTGTTGGGCTGATGCCGGTGAATATTGAACTCCAGCCGAACCAGTTCTATCTTACCGATTTGCCGATTGACCATTACACACAACAGTACGGTAATCCGCGTAAGGGTCGCGCGGTCGATGGTAATACGCTCACGGTCAGGGGCCAGCAATACAAGAATGGCATTGGAACGCATGCCAATTCTGAATTGTTCTTTAAGATGCCTGCCGACGCCGATTCCTTGGAATTTGTGGTTGCTGTTGATGATGAAGCCGGTGGCGGCGGCTCTGTACGCTTTATCGTTGCGACCCCTGAAGAAACGCTTTGGAAGGGCGATGTGGTCTTTGGCAATAGAAAGCCGCAATCGGGTAAAGTTTATATCGGCGGTAAGAGCACCATCATTCTCAAGGCTGACGCTGATGGCGATAACGCTTATGACCATGCGGATTGGCTGAACATCATCGTGACGAAGAGGAAATGATGGACAAGGTTCTTGCTTGGTTGAAATCGTTCGACATTGCAAAAATTACGGCGGCGCAAATTGCATTGGCGATTGTTTTGCTGCTAGGCTTTTTTGCGCGAATCTATATGTTCGGTTCCGTGCCGGGCGACATCAACCAGGACGAAGCTTTTGCAGGGTACAATGCCTATACGCTTTTGCACCATGCGACTGATTCCTATGGTTACCGCATGCCGGTTTACTTGACCGCCTGGGGCTCTGGCATGAACGCGCTTGAATCGTATTTGATGATTCCGTTTGTGGCGATTTTCGGTTTGCATGTCTGGGCGATTCGATTGCCAATGCTCTTGGTGGGGCTTTTCTCGCTGGTGGCGGTTTACTATCTAGTGCGCCGCTTTTCGAGCGAACGCATGGCTTTGGCCGCAACGCTTTTGCTTGCGATTTCTCCGTGGCACGTGATGCTTTCGCGATGGGCGCTGGAATCGAACCTTGCACCCGGATTTGTGCTGTTCGGTCTTTTCTTTTTTGTGAAAGGTCTTGAAAAGCCGAAGTTCCTGATAGCGTCGGCGGCGTTCTATGGGCTCTCGCTTTATGCGTATGCGACCATCTGGGTGGCGGTTCCGTTTATCGTTTTGATGGGCGTTCTTTACGGGTTTTGGACAAAGTCAATACACAACAATCGTTACACTTGGATTTCGCTTGCGGTGCTTTTTGTGCTTGCGCTTCCGTTGGTGCTTTTCATGCTCGTCAACAAGGGCGTCATTGATGAAATCCGTTTGCCGTTCATCAGCATTCCCAAGTTGGTTTATTTTAGAGCGAGCGAAATTTCATTCCAAAAGATTCCTGAAAATTTCATGAATCTCTGGAACATCCTGAAGAATCAATCGGATGGCCTCCCTTGGAATTACATGAGAAACTTTGGACTGTTCTATCCGGTGACGCTAGCGTTTTTCTTTGTCGGGCTTGTAGAAAATGTTTGGCAGGCGGTTCGTGATGTCCGCGCACGCAAGCTGGGACTCTCTGTTTTTATGCTCGTTTGGTTGCTTGCCGCTTTTGCCATTGGCATTTTGATCAGTGTCAACGTGAACCGCGTGAACTTGATTTTCATCCCGATTATCGTCATGGCGGCGCAGGGAGTTGTTTTGGCTTTTAGCTATATCCATCCCAAGTTGATTTACGTGCCGCTCGTAGCTTACCTCTTGAGTTTTGCAAATTTCGAGAGAGAATATTTTACGACGTACAAGGACCAAATCGCTTCGAATTTCTGCGAAGGCGTTGGCGATGCAATGGATTTTGCTCAAACACTGGTGAAACCCGGTGGCAAAATTTATGTGGACCCGAACGTGAGTTACCCGCGTGTGCTTTTTTATGGCAAGGTGGATCTAAATTCATACCTGTCGACTGTCCGCTACATTAATTTCCCGAGCGCATTCCTCTATGTGCATGAATTTGACCGCTATCTCTTTACATTTGACTTGGGCCGAATTGATGGACATGCGATTTACCTTTTGGAAAATAAGGATTCTAGGCTTTCAATGTTTGAACAACAGGGATTTTCTGTACGAAATTTTGGAAAATATATTGTTGCCTATCCCGCAAAATTACTCTGAGAAGTTGAAATTTGATATATTGGTGTTCGAAAAAAAGAGTTGAAGAAGTTGAATATGCGAATTTCTACTGTTTTTAAGACATGTTCATTGATGATGCTTATGGCTGTGGTGGGTTTTGCAAGGCCCATTAACGATGGCAATAAGCTGTATGCCGCTGGCGACTATGCCGGTGCGCTCGAAAAATATATGAAGGCCCGTGAGGCCGAACCCGCAAATCCGATGCTGTTCTACAACATTGGAACGTGCCAGTACAAGCTTGGAAATTTCGAAGAAGCCAAAAAGGAACTCGAAAGTGCCGTGCGCATGCCGGACAAGGCAATGGCCGCGAAGGCCGCCTACAATTTGGCGAACACGCATTTCCGTGTTGGCGAAAAGGCCCAGGAACCGAGTGCCCGCATTGCCGCTTGGCGCGAGTCCGTCGCTTACCTGAAAAAGGCTATCGACTTGAATAACGATTTTGAAAATGCCAAGAAGAACGTGGAAATTGTCCAGCGCAAACTCAAGGAAGAACTCGACAAGCAGAAAGAAAACAAGAATCAGGACCAGAACAACGACCAAAAGCAGCCGCCTCTGAGTGAAAAGGCGAAGCAGGTCTTGGCCCGCGCTCTCCAACTTTGCAAAGATGGCAAGTATGCCGAAGGCAAGCAGATGCTTGAGAACCTGATTGCCGAAGATGAAACTGCTAGTCAGTTGGGCGGTCACGTGCAGCGCATTGACGACGTTATCGAAATTAAAGCCGGTCGCAAGCCCAAGACGAAGATTGACGCCAGCAACACCGACAATGACTTGGAGGTGATCTAATGCTCCATAGAGTTGATAGTTCGGAGTTACTAGTTACTAGTAAAACTCAAAAAAGTGAAATTTGTCATTCCCGCGTAGGCGGGAATCTAGGTGCAATTCTTGTGTCTATCGTGTTGTTCCTCGCCGTATCTGCATTTGCGGCTCCGAAGAGCGCGAGCGCCTATTACGGCGATGCCGCGTTCCAGTACATCGAAAATCGTTTGCCGACAGCAGAAATTACTTGCAACGAAGGCTTGCAATATTACCCGAACGATCAGAAATTGCAGATGCTTCTCGATCGTATTCACGAAGCGAAAAACGAGCAGCAGAACGAAAATAAGAAGAACGATCCTAAGAACGACCAGAATCAAGACCAAAATAATCAGGATCAAAACCAGGATCAGAATCAAGACAAGCAAAATCAAGATCAAAACAAAGATCAGCAAAATCAGCAGAACCAGGACCAAAACCAGAATCAAAATGGCGACCAAAGTTCTAGCTCTCAGAATGACCAGAATCAAGATAAGCAGGATCAAGGTCAGAATGGTGGCCAGTCCAGCAGCAGCCAGTCGCAAAGCTCCGACAGCAATGGCGGCGCTGGCGAACAGCCTCAGCAACCGGAACAGTCCGAAGGCAATTCCAGCGACAGTAACGGTGGTGAACCTGAACAGCAGCCGCTTGCCCCTGGTGAAATGACCCCTGAAGAAGCTGCCCAGCTCCTCAAGGACTTTGACGAACAGAACGGCGAACGCAAACCATGGAAACCTGTCCGCGGTCAAGTCCGCCCTGCCAAAGACTGGTAAGCCGAGAGTCGCGACGGCAAGCTTGCTTGCCGGCATGACCGAGGCACAGAGTCTTGCGCCTGCGCAAAGCTGGTAAGCTGAGAGTCGCGACGGCAAGCTTGCTTGCCGGCATGACCGAGGCGCAGAGTCTTGCGCCTGTGCGCAAAGCTGGTAAGCCGAGAGTCGCGACGGCAACGATTCAACTAATTAATAGCCAACTTGTCATGCCCGCCACTGAGCGGGCATCTCCTTTAGTAACCTTTATTAGCGATTCTACAACTCAAGTAAATAAATTTTCACTTTGTACCCACTTTTACTTGTGTAACGCTTAAAAAAATTGTACATTAAGTAAGAGCAATTTAATAAAGAGGATATATGAAAAAAGTTTTTGCCGTTCTCCCTGCGGTCGCCCTTGCTTTGACAGGTTGCGTGTCGTCTTCCGATGATTCCAACTCCGCTGCACCGGCTCCGGCTGCGCTCCCGACTGATTTTATCGTCACCGAAATGGGCGAATATAGCTATGCTACCGATGGATCTCTGGAAGTTACCAAGGCGACTTGCACGGATTATGCAAATGAAGTTGTGTGGAAAAAAACTACGCATAATGGCTCCTTGACGGATGCCGGCAATGGCACGGCTCAAATGGATTTGGGCGATGGCGCTGGTAAGAATACTTATGAATTTAGAGTGGCCGCCGGTGAACAATTCCCGGAAGGCAATTTCTACAAGAGCTCAACTCTCAACACTCCGTTGATTCATGGTGTTGTTCTTGAAGACCCGTATTACAGCGATGTTGTATATATCAATACGGATTGCGTTTTTGAAAACTTTGGTGAAATGCAAGAAACGCTCTCCCTGATTGCAGGGGTGCCGAAGAGTTCCATCAGCATGAGCTGCAAGACACTTAGTATCGAAGGTCTTGAAATGACTTATGTCTCTCATACGCAGGGGTCTATTGAATATACGGTGTCGTATGCTGGCGTGACAAGCAATGTCAAGCAGACTTTCCGTTATGCATTTGTTGAAAACGACTGCCGAAAGGCTTTCAAGGATTATCAGCAGGAATATGAAAGTGGCGAAACGCAGGACTTCTTCAATTTTGATCTCTATGATCAGGATATCTCCGCTTCTTCCGAATTCACTGACTTGATTAGCAATTTCCATAATAGAACGGGTCTTGCCAAATCTGCTGCAACACCGACGATGACCGAAAAACAAATCAAGGATATTCTCCGCGCTGTCGGATCTAAGCTCCGCCGCGGCAACAAATAATCTCCAACAATCGAGTAATGTAAAAAAGCGCTCCGCAATTGCGGAGTGCTTTTTTTTAAAATGTCCAGACCATACCGAAGATTCCTAAACCCATCAATCCAAGTCCTCCTATTGCCATTAAAGCTCTGTCCTGAGGACTGTTATCTCCTATAGATGAACATCCTATGATTGCAAATAGCAGTCCGCCTATGGTAAGTCCGATGGAGGTTCCTGCAACTAGAGCTTTTGAAGGGTTGAATGTGTTTGATGTGTCCACATTCGATGCCATGGATCGGTCTTCTTTTACGGCATAAACTTGTGGTGGTGTGAGCGACACCGCAAATGTGCTTGTCGTCAGCAGAGAAAGGCTGAGTATGAGAATTGCTAAAAATTTCATGCGTAGAATTTAATATTTGCCTGTATTTTTTTGCCGATAAATATCAAAAAAACGGATAAGGAGCCAAATATGGCGTTCAAAGAACATTGATGGCCGTTTACGCCAAAAGAAAAATGTTGCAATATTCTGTTTATTATAATACATTATTGCTATGCGTATATGGAAATTCTTTTTGGGGATGGCATTTTTGCTTGCCTTTTTGACCCCGTCTTTTGCTGCGGTGGGCTTTACTGCTAGGCCTTCGACGAACGGCAAACTTCATGTCGTGGGGACGGAACTTCACGATGAACACGGGAAAATGGTTGTGCTCAAGGGCGCGAGCACTCACGGGCTTACATGGTTCCCGAAATACGTCAATAACGGCCTTTTCAAGCAACTCAGCGCGGAATGGAATACGAACCTCATTCGCCTTGCGATGTATTCCGATGATTATGTGCATGGCGACCGTAAAAAGAATCTCGAAATTTTGCGCAAGGGCGTTGAATACGCTATCGCAAACGACATGTATGTGATTGTTGACTGGCACATTCTCAAAGACAATAACCCGAACGAGAATCTCGCCGAAGCGATTGACTTTTTTAACCAGATGGCGAAAGAATATGCGAATGTCCCGAACGTGATTTTTGAAATTTGCAATGAGCCAAACGGAGACTGCACTTGGGAAGATATCAAGGAATATGCGAGCCTCGTCATTCCCGTAATCCGCAGGCACAAGCCCGATGCGTTAATCCTTATCGGCACACCGAACTATTCCCGTGAAATACAGTTCCCGGCAAAGGACCCGGTGAACTTTGATAACGTCATGTATTCGTTCCATTTCTACGTTTCATCGCACAAGGATGATTTCCGTAAGAAACTTCGCGATGTTGTTCGTCAAGGAACGCCGATTTTTATTTCTGAAAGTGGCCTCAGCGAAGAATCGGGCGATGGAAAAATTGATTTTGAAAGTGCAACGCTTTGGTACGCCTTGCTCGAATCCTTGCACTTGAGTTATACGGTATGGAGCCTTTCGAATAAGGAAGAAGAATCCGCAATGATCAAGGACGATTCCCGTGCGGTGGAATCGTTGACGGATGACGATTTGACACTTTCTGGGCAATTTGCGAGGGCGCTTTTCCAGGGACGTGATGCCGATGGAATTTCGCTTGTTTATAGTCCGGTATCGAATTTCAAGATTCTAGCGCGAACGGAACCCTACATGGTCTGGGTTATCTTTGCGGTGCCTGTGTTTGCCGTTCTTATCATTGTATTTGTAATTCTTAAGTTCCAAAAACGTTTTAAGGATAAAAGAATTTATACGTATGATGACTTGCTCAAATATAGCGATAGCGCTGCGGCGAAACAGTTTAATGCCAAGCCGGGAAAAGTTATTTTAGGGGATTTATTCCTCTTCTTGAGTACGTTTTGCACGCTAGTTTACCTTTGCTGGCGCGTGGCGTGTTCTATTCCGTTTGCGTATGGTTGGATTGCCGTTGTTGGTAGTATTGTGTTGCTCGTAGTTGAAATTTTGGGCTTTGGAGAATCGCTCATTCATTACAGTGGTATGCTCAAGTTGCGTGATCATCCGTTGCCCGAAATTGCAGATGAAGATTTTCCTGATGTCGATATATTCATTTCGACGTACAATGAACCAGTAGAACTTTTGCGCAAGACGATTATTGGCTGCAAGTTCATGGAATACCCGGACAAATCGAAAGTCCATATTTACTTGTGCGATGACCACCGCCGCCTGGAAATGCGAGTGCTTGCCGAGGAACTTGGCGTAAATTATTTTGACCGCCCGGATAACGAAGGCGCAAAGGCAGGGAATTTGAACGCTGCACTTGCGCGTAGCCATTCCCCGTATGTGGTAACGTTTG
>CAMZFJ010000029.1 GCA_947306025.1 uncultured Fibrobacter sp. | reverse complement strand
TGCAGATTCTGTCAGGAAATCGCTTTTGCAGATTCCGCTGATTCATTCTGCCGAAGTCGAAAGCAAGTTCCCGTCGTCTTTGTACATCAAGATTCAAGAAGCGTCCCCGATTTTGTCGGTGCTTGAAGACGGCAAGGCTACGGTCTATTCCGAAAGAGGTCTTTCGCTTCCGATGTCTATGATGACGGCGCTCCATTTGCCGATTCTTGAAACGGAATCCTTGGGAAAGGTCAAGCAGGTGGCTGCATTCTTGTCAACCATGCTCAATCTGAACAAGCCGCTCTATGAGCGCGTTTCGCAGGTGGGCTGGTCCGAGAATGACCGGGCGTTTGAAGTGTACTTCAAGGATGTCGGATTCCGCGTGATGTTCCCGGAATCGAATTGGGATAAGGATTTGTTTACTTTGTATGATGCTATCGGCAAGGGCTTTAGGAGAGACTTCCTTTGCGCTAGCGAGGTCGATATGAGATTTCATGGATTTGCGTATATAAAAAACATCGATAAGAGGTGTACCAATGGATGACAATAAGCAAATGGTCAAAAAAGAGGACTATATTTTCGGGCTCGATATTGGCGCCTCGAAAGTAAATTTGTTTGTCGGCATTTCGGAAGGTGAATCCGTCCGAGTCGTGGAATGCGGCGACTTCCCGCTGGAATCGTCCGATGAATACGATTCTGTCGTCGAAACGTTGCAGAAGGCCGTCCATATGCTTGAATCATCGGCGGGAGTCGATGTGCGCGATGTCTATGTAGGCATTGCGGGTAAGCATGTGTCGTCTTACAGCTACAAGGGACTTGTTTCGTTACCGACAAATGAAGTTCGCGATGAAGATATCGTGAACGTCCAGAGGCTTGCAAGTACGCTTCCCGACAAGGCTGGCGAAATCATCCATGTATTCCCGGGTGAATATACGCTGGATGACAGAACGGGTATCCGCAATCCCAAGGGCTATTCTGGCCGCCGCTTGGGTGTGGAAGTTCAGGTGGTTACCTCGCGCCCGAACGCTCTCCAGGATATTGCCAAGTGTGTCAATCGTGCTGGCCTTAACGTTGCCGGTTTTGTTCTGGAACCGCTTGCCGCTGCATCTGCCGTTCTTTCGAACGATGAACGCGAACTCGGTGTGGCGTTGATTGACATTGGTGCAGGTTCTGCCGATGTGGCTGTTTTTGTAAAGGATTCCGTGCGTTACACGGCATCGCTTGACATGGCCGGTAACATTATAACAAGTGATATTAGCAAGTGCCTTAAGGTTCCGGTCTCTTTGACAAAGGCCGAAGAACTCAAGAAAAAGTATGGCACCTGCTCGCTCAACAATTTGATTGAAGATGAAACCTTCCCGGTCCCAGGTGTGGGTGACCGTGGAGAAGTTCTTTGTTCTCGTAAACTTTTAGCACAAATTATTACAGCACGTGTTGCTGAAATATTCAAGCTTTTGGCGAAGGATCTGGAAAAGCACCACTTGGATACCGTTATTGATGGCGGTATCGTGCTTACGGGTGGCTGCTGTAACCTTCCGGGAATTGAAGAAATTGCAGCTAAAGTATTCAAGAAGCCTGTCCATATCGGCAAGCCGAGAGGCATGAGCGGCATTCAGGAAGCGTTCCAGAATCCGTCTTACGCAACAGGTATTGGCCTCTTGTACTACGCGAACAAGAAACATCGCGAAAGAAAACAGCGTGACACGGATACCCAATTACTTGTTTCTGTGAAGAAGGGTATGCAACGCATTCGCGACATCATCAAGACTTACTTTTAATTGTTAAACCACTCAAATCAGGGAGATAAACTATGAGTGACTTTGAAAACATCAACTTCGAGGCTATGTCTCGTATCACGGGTGACGATACTCCATCCAGAAACGCCAAGGTGAAGGTGTTTGGCGTCGGCGGTGCCGGCGGCAACACTGTGAACCGTATGAAGCAGATGAATATTGAAGGTGTAGAATACTATGCCATCAATACCGATGCTATGGCTCTCGACCAGAGTCTCGCCGACCACAAGATCCTTATCGGTGAAAAGAGCACGAGAAATCTCGGTGCTGGCATGGACCCGGAAATGGGTCGCAAGGCTGTCGAAGAAAACATCGATGACTTGAAGAAGGCCATGGTGGGTGCTGACCTCGTGTTCGTTACGGCGGGCATGGGCGGTGGTACCGGTACGGGTGCTGCTCCGATCGTTGCAACGGTTGCTCGTGAACTTGGCATCCTTACGGTTGCCGTTGTCACAAAGCCGTTCCGCTTCGAAGGTAACGTCCGTAATTCTTTGGCTCAGAATGGCGTTCGCGCTCTCCGCGAAGCCGCTGATACGATCATCGTTATCGAAAACAAGAAGCTCTTGAACCTCATCCAGAACACGAATAAGAGTGCTACTGTTGACGAAGCCTTCAAGATGGCTGACGAAATCCTCGGTAACGCAGTGCAGAGCATCTGCAGCATCATGTTCCGTCACGGCCTCGTGCACGTTGACTTTGCTGATATCCGCAAGGTTATGCTCAAGGGTGGTTCCGCTCTTATGGGTACGGGTACTGCAGAAGGCGAAGGCCGCGGTGTTGCCGCTGCCGATGCAGCTCTTTCTTCTCCGCTTCTCGAAGATATCGATATCCAGGGTGCTTCTGGCGTGCTTATCAACGTTTCTCATGGCGAAAACTACTCCTTGCTCGAACACAACGAAGCAATGGAACACATTTACGACGCTGTGGGCGAAGAAGGCAATCCGAACATTATCGTCGGCGATATCACTCTTCCGGAACTTGGCGACAAGGTTTGCATCACCATTATCGCAACGGGTTGCGGCGGCACGAACAATGCTGCTGCCGCCGGTTATGCAACAATGAATACCGCTGCTGCATACCAGCCTGCTTATCAGGCTCAGGTTGCTCCGGTGCAGGCTACTCCGCGTCCGACGACTAACTTCGTCGCTCTCGCTGGCCGCGCCACTGCCGCTATGCCTGCTGCCATGCCGACCGCTGCAATGCCGACGGCTGCTATGGCTGCTCAGACTGTTGCTGCTCCGGCTGTCACACAGCGCACGGTTTCTGCCGCTCCGTCTTATGCTTCTATGCCGCAATATGCAAGTCCTGCCCGTCCGGCTACTCCGATAAATCAAGCTGCCGCCATGTTTGCTCCGGCATCGTCTTTTGCTTCTCCGAACTTTGACGCTAAGGCTTCCTATGCCGAAGAATCTGTTGCAACGGCTACCAAGACCGTTCGCGAAACGGAAGAAATGCCGGGTGCAGCCGATGCGGATCCGCTTTCTAACGGCAACTATGCAAGCTCCTTGAGCAAGCAGGAATCTCGCCCGGCTCAGACTGAACAGGTGAGCGCAGTGGATTATGGCACTCCTGCTTTTATGCGTAACCAGAAGGGTTCCGAAGACGCTCTTAAGGAAAGCAACGTCGATTATGACTTGCCGGCCTTTATGCGTATGAATGACTTGTTCTAATCGTGAATAACGGTTAGCCTACATTGTAATACCAAAAATTCGACCTGGTGCGTTCGAATGTTTTCGAGTGCGCCTCCGAGAAAGAACACACACACACGGGTGCGTGAGTGCGCACCTACCACAACACAAGGGATCACCCGGGTCTCCCTGCCTGGGTGGTCCTTCTTGCGCACCGTTCGGCTCTTGTGTAATACAAGACTCCGTCTTCGCCTCACTCTCGCCAACACGGCACGCTCACGCCGTGCCGCTTATGGCTCACGGGTGTCCGCTTCGCTTTATTGCAATTGAAAACTCCGTCGGCGCTCCGCTCCCACCTAAAGGTGGCCATGTCCACGTAAGCGCTGAAAAGAATACAAGGCGAATGCCGTGACAAAATACTTGCGTTTTGGCATGGTTGAGCCGAAGAACTGACGCTGGAAGCGTCAACCGCTAAGTGGCCAAAGGTCGCCAACACGGCACGTTAATACGTGCCGCTTATGGCTCACGGCATGTCCGTTCGGCTCTTATGCAATGGACATATTCCTTCTTCGCCTCACTCCCACCTAAAGGTGGCCATGCCCACATAAGTGCTAAAGCACTAAGTGGTCAAAGGTCGCTTTCATGACCAGCTTGCGCTTGGTCATTCCGGCTCACGGTGCGCCCCGCTCCGCTCTGTAGAGGTTTTGATGTGTGAGGTCGGGCTTCGCCCTTTGAGGTCGTTTGGAAGAACGCTTTGGATATTTTTTTAATTAATAGCTATTAACTAATGACAAATAACTAACTACTTCGAATTAGTTTTAATACATTTACAATATGACAAATCACATTTTCATTTTTATTGTAGGGGCGTTTTTGGCGGTCGCGTCGTTTGCTTCTGCTGAAAATCAGTCTGAAAAGTCTGTCGAAAAATCCGGTTACTTCCAGTTGGGGACGGATTTCAATTTCGGGTTTAACGGTGGCCCGACCGACCCGATGTTTGCTGTCGATACTGCAGAGCATTACGGCGGCTCGAATAGCAACTGGCGCGGGCTCCGCATTCCGCTTGAAACGGCTCGCAGTTACGAGGAACGCGTTGAACCGTTCTTTATGCTGAGTTTCCGTGCGGGCTACAAGGATTTCCATTTCTTATTGGAAGCGCCTTTGCGCAAGGACTTGGAAGCGTGGTACAATAGCGAACTCAAGACGAATTTCACTTACAATCCGAGTGAACTGGATATCAATGTCCCGATTAACGCTTACGCTAAATGGAATAATCCTGTTGGCTTTGTGCAGTTCGGTCGATTCAATCCCGAAAGCTTGAAAATTTCGAAGAACGATATTTTTCTCGGCGGTTTGCCTTACCACGATGGTATTCATTGGAATTTGAATATTGGCATTTTCCGTTATGACTTTTTACTGAGTTCGTTAAATGCTTGGCTTTTTGGCGATGTGATGAATCATGATACCGGTTGCCCGCAAGATTCTTCAAGCGAGGCTTTTGCGCAAAAGTGTACGCAACCGGGAAAGCAGGTGAGCAACCAGCGTAACCGCACTTATACCGAAAACGTGAAGAACATGGTTTTCCACAGGATCGGTGTTGAGACTCGCAAGTTCTGGCTTTACCTTGTTGAACAGAGTGTGATTGGTGGTAAGTCTTTGGAATTCCGTTCCTTCAACCCGTTTATGTATTGGCACGACAACTATGCGACTGGCTATACGTCTGCGGCGACATCTGTGGAATTGGGTTACAAGACGAACGGTGCAAAATTTTATGCGCAAGTCAATATGGAAGATATTTCAAGCCCGGTCGGTGAACGCAAGGACATGGGAACTTCTCGCTCCATTATAAACTATATGATTGGGTATTTCCATGAAATTGAAACTCGCAAACATGGGACTTTCTCATGGCGCTTAGATGTCGTTCGTACGGATCCGGTGGCGAACAACAGTAGGCTTCCGCTCTTGAAATATACGGGACGCCGCAATTATCGCAGTAACTACCGCGACCAGAAAGATAAAGATTATGCCGATGCTTACTTTGTCGATTACCCGATTGGATACCGCAGGGGTGGTGACGCACTTGATTTGTGGTTTGACATGAATTGGAAAGGAAGTGTCCATTCGGCAACGCTTTCGCTTGCTTGGCTGCGTCAAGGCAACAAGGAACTTTATACGGACTACGACAGAGCTGTTAAATCCGAAAATTCTTTGTCCGGCGTTGTCGAAAAACAGTTCCTCGTAGATGTCCTTTACGAAAGACAGATATCGGATTGGTTTAAACTCTATGCAGGTGGCGGATTCCGCGTGTACCGCAATCTCGCACATGACAAAAACGAAGATGGTTCCGATGCCTGGATCCGTTCGGGCGTGAAATTCAACTTCAATCCTGTAGATACGAAGTTCTAAGAGATTTTTCCTTTAAATCTTTTTACCCAAAATAGCTGGTAATTCGTTTACTAAATTTGTAATTCTTCTTTTATAAAGAGGATGGAATCATGAGTAAACGAGTTGCTTTGATGTGCGTTGCTTTGGCAGCAATGCTTGTGCCGAACTGTTTGGCTAATAATACCGGGTCTATGACGGATCCGCGTGACGGTCAAGTTTATAAGACTGTAAAAATCGGCAATCAAACTTGGATGGCCGAGAATTTGAATTTCGAAACTGCGGGTGGTTCATGCTTTGATGACCGTACAACCAACTGCTTGCGGTATGGACGTCTTTATCCATGGGAATCTGCTATGGAAGCGTGCCCTGCAGGATGGCATTTGCCGGATTCCACGGAATGGAATGCCTTGTTTGCTGCTGTAGGTGGAATTGAATCTGCTGGAAAATCTCTTAAATTTACGGAAGGCTGGCGGAATGGCGGCAATGGAACGGATGAATTCGGGTTCTCTGCGTTTCCGGTTGGCATTCTGTATGGTTCTAGCGAACAAAGTCCTAAAAATGAATATGCTTCTTTTTGGAGTTCTACGGAAAATTCCGAAGAGGGCTCTTATGGAATGTTCCTGAGTTACTGTGGCAAAGGTGCTAAATTGGGAATTGATTCCAAGGGTGCATCTTTTTCAGTCCGTTGCTTAAAAGACTCTAAATTGTCTTCAAGTTCTTCGGTTACAGCGACGTCATCTTCGTCTTCGCCAGAAACGAGCGTTGAAGCCACAGCTCCTGTAGCAACAGAATCAGGAACCATGACGGATTCTCGTGACGGACGAACTTACAAGACGTTGACGGTCGGTGCTTGGACTTGGATGGCCGAAAATTTGAATTACAAAACATCCGATAGCTATTGCTTTGGTGATAAGGCTGAAAATTGCGAGAAATATGGCCGGCTCTATACATGGGATGGTATGAAGGATTCTTCCGCTTTGAATTCTGTGCAACGCTTGTGTCCGGCCGGTTATCATTTGCCCTCTCTATGGGAATGGGGACGGTTGTTTGCTGCTGTAGGCGGGGATTCTTTGGCGGGCGTGCGCCTCAAAAAATCGACGGAGTGGTTTAATGGAGCTAAGGTGGATTCTGGTGATGTTGGATTTTCTGTGCTTCCGTCTGGGATCAGGTATAGCGATGGGATTTATAGTCGCGAAGGGTGGTATGCGTTGTTCTGGACATCGGCTGCGGGTGGCGTATTTTTTAACTACTACAGTCCTGAAGTAAAAGTGATTGATAAATCGACAAAAGTTGGTGCCTCTGTTCGTTGCGTCAAAGATATTGCGATAGGAACGCTCGTCGATCATCGTGATGGACAAACTTATAAGACGGTAAAGATTGGTTCGCAGAACTGGATGGCCGAAAATTTGAGGTTCAAATCGCCGAATAGTTTTTGCTATGACAATGCGGATAGCAACTGCACCAAATACGGGCGTCTTTATTTGTGGACGGCAGCTTTAGATAGCGTTCACCTGTATGAAAATGATGATGAAGATTGCGGCTATTGTAAACCATGTCCTCCGAAATTCCCGTTACGTGGCGTTTGCCCTAAGGGTTGGCATATACCGACGGAAATAGAATGGGAAACGTTGTTTGAAACTGTGAAACCGGGAACGACTTCGGGGTTGGCTTTAAAGTCTGAGACTGGTTGGACAAAGTGCGGTTATGGTCATCACTTTTTTGATAGAACTTGTAAACCTGGTGGGAATGGTTATGATTATTTTGGATTTTCTGCAGTTCCTGCGGGACGATGGAATAAGGATGGTGGCAAGGGTATTGGTGAGTCTGCAATGTTCTGGAGCTCTACGGGCTATTACAAAAGTTCTCCGAATTATATGAGCCTCCGTGCTGATAAGGAATATCCTGATTTTGAACACTGCGGTGGCGATTATAAAAATGACGGAATGTCGGTCCGCTGCATTCAGGATGAAGTTGAAAGTAGAGACCTCGGCGCACTCCAAACGAAAGAAGAAAAACGAGAGAGTAAACCATCAGCTCAACCAACGGTAGCAAAAAATGATGGTCGCGGAATAAATTATGGAACACTCAAAGATTCCCGTGACGGACAAACGTATAGGACCGTGACGATTGGGGAACAGACCTGGATGGCGGAAAATCTCAAGTATAAAACACAATTCAGTACTTGCCATAAAGACCCGGATAGTTGTGCAAAATATGGTCGCCTTTATGAATGGGGCGAGGCGTATAACGCTTGCCCTGCGGATTGGCATTTGCCGACTGAAGATGAATGGAATACCTTGTTTGCAACGCTTGGGGTGGAACGTCGAAAGTATGATGGATTCATAGGGGCGGGAGAAAAGCTCAAGTCCAAAGAGGGCTGGCTTGGCAATGGAAACGGTACGGATGAATATGGTTTTTCTGCATTGCCCGCGGGTGAATCCAATTATTATTTTGAGGTATTTAATAGACCGAATACTCATAAGGGTGTGGGTACGAAAGCTTATTTTTGGTCTGTTGATGTGGATCCCAGTTTCAGCAATTCCTTTTTAGTGATGGAAAGTGGTACCAAACGTGCTTATTTTGCTGTTGGACATGATCGTGATGCTCTCTCTGTTCGTTGCTTAAAGAATAAGCCTCAGCAAAATAAAGTTTCTTCTGAAACTGTTCCAGCGTCGAGTGTCGTTAAAGATACAATTGTCGATGCTCGCGATGGCCAGGTTTACAAGACCGTAAAAATCGGTTCGCAGACTTGGATGGCTCAGAATTTGAATTATGAAACAAAAAACAGCCGATGCTACAAAAATGATTATCACAACTGCTCTAAATATGGCCAGTTTTATACGTGGGATGATGCAAAGAAATCGTGCCCGGCGGGTTGGCATTTGCCCGATACGACGGAATGGAATACTTTATTTACATCAGTGGGCGGACGCCTCACGGCAAGTAAATATTTAAAATCTACAAGTGGCTGGAAAACATGCAAAAATTGGTGTTGGGCTAATGGAAATGGCTCTGATGATTATGGCTTTTCTGTGCTTCCTGTTGATGGCTGGGGTGATAATCGCGAATTTGGTTCCGAAGGAAGAAGGGCTGAATTCTGGACGGCTTCAGTAAAAGATCGTGATGCGTATTACATATACCTAGTGGCTCGCTATAGTTATACTATTTACTTTAACAGAAATTTCAATTACTATGGGCGTTCAGTCCGCTGCGTTAAAGATTCTGATTAGATGGGAGGTGGAATATGAATGGAAAATTTTTGACTGTTGCTAGTATTGCTTTGCTCATGATTCTTGTCGCCTGTGGCGGTACGAAATTTGAATCTGTTGATGTGAATGTCACGCCCAATAGTGTTTTGTCGTCTAGCAGTGAATCCGTTGATTCTACGGCGGATTCTGGAATGCACATGATTGACCCGCGAGACGGCCAAATTTATAAGACCGTAACGATTGGCTCTCAAACCTGGATGGCTGAAAACTTGAATTATGAAGTTGCGAATAGCACTTGTTATGAAGGTTATGTAAGTAATTGCTATGAAAAAGGACGCCTCTATGCATGGAAGGACGCTCTTGAATCATGCCCTGAGGGGTGGCATTTGCCGACGCAATCGGATTGGAGTGAACTTTTTAGGACTCTTGGTGGAAAAGTTTCTGCGGGTATAGCACTTAAGTCAACGAAGGATTGGCAAAAAAGCGTGTTTGATCGTGATGGAAAAAATGCCACGAATGCTTCTGGCTTTTCTGCACTTCTAAGTGGGTCAGAAAATCGCAATGGCGAATTTAGCTACGATGGAAAAGCTTTTTTCTGGGGTTCTGATTATTACAATGATAGTCTTGCATATTTCATGGGATTGCGTAGTGATAGCGATGAAGCTTATTTGCTCGGAGAATACAAGGGCAATAAGTATTCTGTTCGCTGCTTAAAAGATGATCCTTTGGCTAAAAATGAATTTGTTGGGAAGAAAGCTTTGCCTATCGGCCAAACGAATCAGCAGTTTGTTGATGTTCGCGATGGAAAAGTCTATAAGACAGTGACTTATGGTAAACAGACTTGGATGGCCGAAGATTTGCTTTATGAGGTTGTAAATGATGAAGGTTGCTTTAGATTATATTGCCAAGGCAATGGACTTTATACGTGGAAAACGGCGATGGGGGATGCGTATGCTCAAGAAAATCAGAAGGGCCCCGTGCGTGGAATTTGCCCTATTGGCTGGCATTTGCCGGATACGACCGAATGGAACACCTTGATTGCTTTTTTAGGTGGAAAAAACTTGGCCGGCAATGTCCTTGTGTCAACGGCAGATAATGGTTTTTCTGCGATAGCCGATCTCGGTATAGGTATGTGCAAAGAAGATCAGCCTGGTTTTTGTGGCTCGGCCACAGGCTTTTGGAGTACTGTAAAGGACAATGAAGATGATAAATATGCATATGGAATGTTTGTGATAACATATGTTGGCGATGAAAGTGAGGTAACATTTCAGCCTCAAATTAGAAGAGAAACAATGCCAATTCGTTGTGTGATGGATGAAGTTGTGCAAGAAAATGCGTCTATTGGTGGGACCGAGGCCGGTGCTGAAAAAGTTGAAAACGCTGCCGTTATGGATTCTATTGTTGATTCCCGTGATGGTCAAACGTACAGGACGACTAAAATTGGTGATCAGGTTTGGATGGCCGAAAATCTCAATTATAAGACCGCAGGTAGTTTTTGCTACCACGACTCCACTCAATATTGCGAAAAATTAGGTCGCTTTTACACTTGGGCTTCGGCAATGGATAGCATTGGTGCTTTTAGCACAAATAGCAAAGGATGCGGTCAGGGAACATCTTGTTTCCCGACTTTCCCGGTTCGCGGCGCGTGCCCGGCAGGTTTTCATTTGCCGACTTTAGCGGAATGGAAAACCTTGATTGCTACGGCAGGGGGTGAATATGATGCCGCATCAAAACTCATGTCTGCGAAAAAAATGGAAAAAGGTTTTGATTGGGTGGATGAAGGTACGGATGATTACGGCTTCTCGGTGTATCCGAGTTGCAATATGATGTATGATGGCACAAGCGGATTTTGTAACCCGCCGGTAAATTATTGGAGTTCTATAGAAAGTAGTACAGGCAAGGCTTATCACATGAATCTCCAGAATTCATATAACGGCAGAGGTGTTGGATTTAGCAGTATTGAGAAATATTATGCTTTCACTGTCCGCTGCGTGAAGGATGAATAGCGGTGAGGTTTGAGGTATGAGGTCGGTCCCCTTACAGGGTCCCTTTGAGGTTTGAAATTCGTCATTCTCGCGAAGGCGAGAGTCGCGCCCAAGCTGGTTAGGGCATGACCTAGCCAAAGGGGAGGGG
>CAMZFJ010000028.1 GCA_947306025.1 uncultured Fibrobacter sp. | reverse complement strand
AAACATTAGTTAGCCTCCTTCGGGAAAGAGACTGGAATGGTCACAAGGCGCGGGGCGGTCTTGCCTTCGGCGACCTTCATCACATCCTTGAGGATGGTGCGCATCGTGAGGTCTTCGGAGACATTCTTCCAAGCGTAGCCGGAGCCGTTTCTTGTAAGGAACAAGACGTCATTACCGTCGTTCCCGACGAAAATCGAAGCAACAGCGCCGTAACGCAAATACGTTCCTGCCACGTTGCGGGTATCCACCTGCAAAAAGCCCTTCCAAACTTCGGAGGTGTAACCCAAGCGAATGCGGTCGTAGAAGACTTCCATCGTGCGGTTCAGGGCGTCGTCCGTTTCGATAACGCCTTTATGCAGCATGCTTGCAATTTCTTGGATGTTCTTGACGGCTTCGTCCGTGCGGTACGGAAAATCCGATTCGAAGAACGGCACTAGCGAATCGATAACGGTTGCGAGCGAGTCGGCGTACTTCGTCTTGCGGCCTTCAAAATAGCGGATAGAGCCGTTTGTTTTGGCTCGCGCATTTGAAATTTTCTTGAGTTCGACCTTGAGCGAATCGATTTCGGCCTTCAGGGTCTTATTCTGCGCCGAGAGGTTCTGCACTTTTTTGCGACCGACTTCGACGAATTCGGCATGGCGTTTTTTTTCGGCGTCGTGCATTGATTTTTCGCGGGCCGTTTCGGCTTCAACAGCCTTGATTTGGCGGCGGACGCTTTCGACCGTTTCTTGGGCCTGGGCAATTACGCCTGTAAGTCCAAGACACAACAATACTTTAGGAAGGAATGAAAAATTCATGTGCAATAAGATACAAAAAGATTCCCGCACAGATGGGGAATAACAAAAGCACCAGACGTTTTTTAGCCGATTTAGCCTAAAATTTTCGCCATGTCCGCGGGGAAAGCGTGGCTTTCGAAAATGCGCGGTTCTTTCCAATAAGGCAACTGGAGTTCAACCTTGTATGCAAAAAGCATCTGGTTTCGTGCACCAAGCACCTTCAAATCATCCTCGGTGAGTTCGCCACCTTGCGCAAGCTTTTGATAAAATTCGCCATCGCGGAAATAAAGGCGGTCGCCCACAATCGGGAACCCCATCTCAGCGAGGTGGGCGCGAATTTGGTGCTTGCGGCCCGTAATTAGTTCCGCTTCGACGAGCGTAAGTTCGGGTGCTATTTCGGGGCAGTTCAAATGGCGCACGAGTTTAAAGCGCGTAAAACATTCCTTGCCATCGGCACGGTGGTGCATGCGCAAGCGGATCGGGTCTTCCGGATCTTCGCGCAAAGGCATTTTGCATTCGATTTCGCCTTCGGGGAATTTTCCGCGCACAACCGCCAAGTAGAACTTGCGGAGCAAAATGCGGTCGAGATTTTTTTGGAAACGCGCCGCCGTTTCGCCATACCTTGCAAACAAGATAAGTCCACCAGTATCGCGATCTAGGCGGTGCATCGGCGTAGCCGTTTCGGAATCAAATTCTCGGCGGATAATCGCTGCAAACGTGTTGTAGAAAATGCGGCCCGTATGGTGTACAGGAACGCCTGCCGGCTTTGCAACTAGAATAAACTCATCATCTTCAAAAACAGTTTCGAAATCCGTCGGGACTTCGGGCTCGCTGTAATTTTCGACGTGATACACGACCTTGTCGCCGCGGTGCGCAATCGTTTCGACATTGGCAACTGCACCATTAACCGTCACGAGTCCGCGCGTCAGTCGATCAATCCAGTCTTCGCGGCTGTGGTACGTGAAGCGGTCGCTGAGGGAATCGAGCAAAAGGCGGCCTTCGTATTCCGGGCGCACCTCGCTTTCAAAGAACATATCCGATGGAGCCTTGCCCATTTTTATTCCCTGTACAAATCGTGCTTGATGATATAATCGTAGACCGAGGGTTCCAGTCCTTGCGGACAAACGCTACGATTCAGCAAAAGCTCCCTGCGAATAGCCGTGCTCGAATAGACTCCGTTAAAGCCCTGTTCCGGGCCAAGCCAATAAAGCGGAGCATAGCCCTTACGATTATGTTGTTCTACATCCGGCTGCGGGTAGCCGTTACGCGCAAACACAATCAATTCAATATCGCGAAGCAGTAAATGCCCGTTGTAGTTCGTGCCGTAAAAATTGAGCGGGTCGCGCCAATGCGGAATGCCTTCGTAAGTGTCGGCACCGGTCAGCAAACGGAAATTGATATCCGGGAATTTTTCCTTGAGGCTCATCAAGAAAACATACGAGCCGCGATAATCGCCTTGCTTGATTTCCAAGTCCGAAAGCACCAAGCGCTTGTCGCCTGAAAACGCAAGTTCGAGCATGGCAAAGCGATTTTCAGGGCTTGCGTTCAGCGTCTTGTCCCAGCGATCCGGACTCGGCATAAACCAGACTTCATCACAAAATCCACGGTCCAGGCATGTTCTCGCCACACGCATGTGGTCTTTATGGACCGGGTCAAAAGCACCACCTAAAACAGCAACATTCTTCATCACAAACTCGGCAAATTCTTAAACAAACTAATACACAAAAACAGCAAATCCAAGGTTCATCTGTAACCTACCGCCCTTAACATTTTTATCAATGAACGGGTCATAATGTTCACGAACCCAATGATAGCCAATATCAAGCGTCAAGAGCGTTCTTGAAAAAACAATCCAGAATGTGCCAAAGCCAACACTCCATTCATTCCATGCGATGTCGCCATTTTCACTAAGCGCACTGACTCTAGAATAAGAACCCATCACATAAAATTCGCTAAAAAGATGGGCACCCAAATCAACGCTAAAATTCGACGTTTCAACTTCGTTCTTATGATTATCGCTATCCGATTCTTCGTAACTCGAAAAACCATACCCCAAGCGCACAAAAGCAAGTCCGGGAACCCACGCGCCAAGCATTGGCTTAATTTCGCAAAGCCCAATATCGCGACCATCGCCCACACCGGCACCAGAACCGATACCAAAGGAACCGCCCAAAACCAAAGGAAGTCGCATACTCATGGCACTTCCGCCAGACGATTGTCCAAACGGACTAAGCACCCCCGTCGAAGAGTTTGTCGAACCCTTAGGAAGCCCTTGAGCAAATGACGATGTTGCAGCCACAAGCGCAAACGCAATGATGACCATTACGCGCATAAATATTTTCGAAGAAATTGCGTTCATTTTTTTACCTTAGAGTACCAATATTACAGCAAAAGCAAAGCCCATCACAGCATTAAAAAGCGCATCGAATTTCGAGACGAGATAACTCTTTTTAGAAAGAGTCCCATCGCGCAAAACCTGAATCAAAAGTTTATCAGAAAGAAGTAGAGTAATAACCAACTTAAGGACAACCAAAGCGACAATCCAAACCACAATATCCGAGAAATAAACAAGAGTCACATAGCCTATAGACAATAGGCAAGACGAGACGATATTAGTCAGGCGCAAATCGGCATCCGTGGCCGCGTTTTCCCTAGCCAATCTCAAAAACTCACCAATCTTTTCACGGACGGCTTTAAAGCTAGTTGCAAACTCAGAAATATTATAGCCCATCAAAATGATCGAAGCGATGAGCGTTATTTTTACCACACTATCAGACATAACACTATTTTCCTGAATTTAAGATTCGCACATAACTTGCATAACGCGCTTCGGAAATTTTGCCCGATTCCACGGCAGCACGCACCGCGCAACCCGGTTCCTTGAGATGTTTGCAGTTGCTAAACTTGCATGTAAAGTGATCGTCATCAAAAAATCCCGGAAAAATCTTGGCAAGCGTTTCCGGTTCCATATCCATGAGGCCAATGCTTCGGATGCCCGGCGTGTCAATCACGTAACCGCCTCCGGGAAAATCAAACAAGCTCGAAGATGTCGTCGTATGGCGACCTTTACCATCGCGTTCACGGACATCCCCCGTACGCAGTTCGGCATCGGGAACAAGTTCGTTAATGAGCGTCGATTTGCCAACGCCACTCATTCCGCTAAACACAGAAGATTTCCCGACCAGCTCATTGCGCAAGATTTCAAGACCATCGCCGCTTTTCACGCTCACGGGAATCACCTTGTCGACGATTTTCATAAAGTCGCGGATGTCGCTTGAAAGGTCCGCTTCACCATTCGGGAGCAAATCCATCTTGGTCAGCACCAGCACAAACGGCAAGTCGTTCAAGTTCGCGGCAAGCAAAAAGCGGTCCATGAAGCCGTAGTTGAAATCCGGCTGCGTCACGCTGGCGACAATCACAACTTGGTCAATGTTCGCGGCAAGAGTCTGCTGCTTGTAAAAGCTATCGCGCGGGCCCGGGCGCTTGAGTTCGCTCTTGCGCGGGAGCACTCGGACAACACAATACTTTTGCGAGCCTACACCATCGCCTTCGTCATCGCCGTCGTTCACAAGCCCAAGCAAAACGCGGTCGCCCACCGCCGGGAATTCCCCAAGCGTCTTGGAGGTCGTTGCACGGTACATGGCGGTAACAGTATTAGACGAAAGACCGCTTCGCTCGTAGACGAGAGACGAGAGAGGGGTATTTTCTTTCGTCTCTCGTCTGTAGCTCGCGTCAGCGAGCGTTCTATCGTCTAACCGCACTTCGCAGGTGCGGCGATGCACTTCGAGCACGAGGCCTTCCACGCAATTTTCTTCACCGATATTTTCGACCGGATTCTTGATGCGCTTGATTTTTGCCTTTTTGAATTCGCGGCTGAAACGTTCCTTAATAGGGCGTTCATCCACTACTCCCGATTCCAATTCCCGCATCACGTCAATACGGCGGCTTCTGTGTTCGCGCCGAGACGTACGGACGCTCTTCAACGGAGCATCTTCATTTTCGAGAGAATCAAAATCGTTACTTCGCATTTTTTGTCAATTTAGAAAGTTTTTCGTCTTCCAGTTCCCTGGATTCTTCCAGTTCCTCTTCAGTTACCGGACGACCACGGCGAATTGATTCCATTAAAAAATGGATAGCCTTGAGTCTTCCATTGCATTTTTCGATGCAATTGTCGTAAAAACCTTTCGTTTTCCAATCGCTTTCGGGAATGTGTTCTGCCGCATACAGAAAATGTTCGACGCAAATAGAAAGCTGGTCTGCTTCCTTTCTCAAATCTTCCAAATTACTCTTAGTGAAAAAAGGCATACCCCAAAGATAGATATATAGATCACAGTTATTTTTTTTGTAGATGTATTTAGAATAATTATATGCTTTAAAATTTTACTTCCTAACACGATTTATATATATTAATTCTATGCGATCTACATTTTATACACTATTCAAGATGGTTCGTCCCATCAACATCGTGATTGCAATCACAACACTCATCATGGGTTACATATTGCTTCGCGATATCCCCTCCATTCCCATTCTTATTATACAAGCATTGGGATTTGCATCAGCAATCGGCTTCGCCAATATCGAGAACGACGTTCTTGATCTACCAAGCGACAAAATCAACCGCCCAGAGCGACCGCTTGTAACTGGCGAAATCAAAATCAGAGACGCCAGAAGGGCATGGAAAGCCCTCGCGGTATTGACGCTTCTTTGCGGACTTGTCAATACAATCATTGAATGCGTCAAATTTATGGGGATTGTCAAGGATTGGGACCACGCCCTGGGATTCGGCTGGATGGGCGCCATCATCTTAACATTCCCACTGTGGTTCTTTGCGGGACTCTGCGCACTGCTCATCATATACAACCGCAAGCTCAAACGCACTCCGCTCGTCAAGAACATGACCATCGGATTCCTCTGCGCCACCCCGCTACTCTTTGCGGTGCAATACTACTTCAACTTCTCCGGAAACGCTTACCCAGATGAACACATGTGGGCCATCGTTCCTGCAATTCCGTTTGCATTCCTGCTCACAACCGCTCGCGAAATATACAAGGATCTCGAAGACAAAACTGGCGACCGTAAGGCTGGTATCGTGACATTCCCGCTTATCGCCGGCGGCAAGAAATCTCGCCGACTCGCAGGAGTCCTTATAATCCTCTCTTGGCTTGCGCTTCCGATTCCTGTTTATTACATGGACCAGATTTACCAATTCAATTACCCGCCTTTATTCCTCATTATCACGGGCATCACACTCACTCCATGTTTTGCCATCGCGATCATTAGCGCCCACCGTAAGAATTACCACCGCGCACAGTCAATCATGAAACTGGCAATGGTCTTGGGAATAATAGCCTTAATCATCTGCCACTAAAAGATTTTACAGATAAGCAAAAAGCGCCGCTCTCGAAAGCGACGCTTTTTTTATAAGCCATATTTTTCGTTGATTCAATTAGGCATTTTCGAATGTCCAACGGATGTGTTCATCCAAAAATTCATGCGCATCAAACACAAGTCCAAAGCTATCCTTGATTTTCTGGACATCGTAAAGCATCGGTTCATCGCCCCAGCCCATATCGGTTTCCACAATTTTCGACGTGCAACCCGGCTTGAGGGCAATCATCTTCTGAGCAATTTCTTTCCAGCTAATCCATTCTGAACCGAGACCGAGGAAAATTTCTTCATTGTAATCGGACTCCAGCAATTTCATATAAATTTGGGCCTGCTGTGATGCATGGATAAACTGCGTTCCGTCATTCTTGATGATATGGATATCGCGATTTTCCTTGACGGCATAAGCCATATCGAAGAAGCGGCGGTCCGGCTGCGAACAGCCATCAGGGAACGCCGGATTACCAAACGTATAACCCGGACGAATGATATTACGCTTCATCTTGACTTCGGGGAACTGGCTTCCGTAACCATGACTAAAACCGAGCACATAAGCTTCGCCTGCGGCCTTGGTGGCACCATACAAATCTATCGGCATGTTGCTTGTCGTTTCGCGCATTTCAGAACGTACGCGACCCATCGCAGAAGTACTACTTGTCATGATAAACTTTTCGCAACCAGCACGAGCAGACATTTCCAAAAGTGCAACCGTCGCACGAGTATCGTTCATGAGCATGGCACTCGGGGTATCGCCCCAACCCAAAGCTACATGAATGCAAGCATCACAGCCGATCAGGCCCTCGCCCATTTTTTCGAAATCCGTCAAAGCGGCTTCGACAAAAGAAACATTAGCATTAGCCCTCAATGTCGGCACCTTGTTCGGATGGCGTGTGGCAACAACAACCTCATGCCCCTTTTCCAAAAGAGCTTTCACTACGTAATGACCAATAAATCCCGTACCACCCGTAACAAAGACTCTCATAAGTCCTCCTTTTAACACGTATTTTTTCCAATATAGATTTTGCTAGTTGATTTCGGCAAGGAAAATAATCTTTTATTTATCATTTTTTAGTTTCATTTTTAGATTGCCCGATAGAGAAATCTTTCATGCAAAAAACACCATAACCTATTGACTCATAACTAATTTACTAGATTAAAACGCAAAGATTTTAAAGAGGTTTTTATGTCCCGTTTACGCGTTTTGGTTTTGATGGGCGGTCCATCTACAGAACATGATGTTTCAGTCGTTAGCGGCACCGGCGTTGTCCGTGCCATGGATCCGGAAAAGTACAACATCCACCCGGTCCTCATCGACAAGGACGGCACCTGGCACTGGTCTTCCCGCGAACTTTCTCCGTACCAGAAAGCAAATTTTTCTGCAAACTATTTCCATAGCCTTGAAGGAACCGCAGCAAACAAGAAGAAGTCTCCGGCACTTTCGGAACTTCCGTCTGCCGATATCGCGTTCCTTGCGCTGCACGGCAAATGGGGCGAAGACGGACACATCCAGGCCATGCTCGAAAACTGGAACATCCCGTACACGGGTTGCGGCCTGCTCGCTTCGGCCTTGGCTATGGACAAAATCAAGTCGAAAGAAATCTACCGCGCTAACGGAATTCCGACTCCGCCTAACCGCGACATCTGGAAGCACGATTTTACCGGCGATACGCTCGTGAACGTTGCTGACGAACTCGGATTCCCGCTTGTCATCAAGGACCCGCTGGGAGGTTCTTCTATCGGCATCGGCATCGCCAAGAACATCGACGAAGCGGGCAAGATTGCTCAGGATTTGTTCAAGGATTCCAACCGCTTGCTCTGCGAAAAATTCATTGCAGGTGGCGAAGCTAGCTGCGGCTACATCGAAGGCGAAAAGCCTTTGCCGCCGACCGAAATGCGCATGACCACTCGCGAATACTTCGACTTCGAAGCGAAGTACAATGGCGAATGCCAGGAAGTGACGCCGGCCGAATTTGCGCCGGAACTCACCGCCCGCATCCAGGAACTCGTGAAGAACGCCCACTACGCTTTGGGTGGCGCAGGCTACAGCCGCACAGACGTTCGCATCACGAAGGACGGAGAACTCTTCGCTATCGAGACGAACACGCTCCCGGGCATGACTCCGACATCGCTTTTGCCGCAACAGGCAGCCTGCATCGGAATCACCTACAGGCAGCTCATTGATGTGATTATCGACTAGAGCTTGGTGTTTATTCGTTAGCGGCGTTGCCGCAGTTGGCAGAACTTAGACCGCTTCGCTCTTAGAACTTAGATAGGTTATAGATTGTAGGCTTTAGGGTTCAGATTAGTTAGGCACCTATGGCACGATTATAAAGAAACTAGCACCTAATACCTGTTATCTAATACCTTTCTTCTAAGCTCTAAGTTCTAAGCTCTAAGTTCTAGTAACTACGAACTAGTAACTATGAACTATAACTTAATAGTAGACACCTCCCGCAAGGGAATTTCGATGGCACTTTGTGCGGACTCGGTTTACGAAGAAATCGTGGACCCGTCTGGCAAAGGCGAAGTCTTGAGCGCAAGCTTGGACGCTCTGCTCACTAAAGTCGGTGCAACACTCGACGACGTAAAGCGCGTGATGGTAACAGTCGGGCCCGGTTCGTTCAGCGGACTGCGCACAGGTGTTGCGTTCTGCCAGGGGCTTTGCTTTAGCGGAAAGCGCGATCTTTATGGCGTGACAACATTACAGGCCCTCGCCTGCTTTGCCGGTTCTGCCGACGATTCTGTTGCAGTGGTCATTCGCGCGCGCAATGGATTCTGGTATTTGCGCCTGAACAACGAAGAAAGCTTTATCGAAACCGAAGAAGTCGTTGCGCGACTCAAGAGGAGCTCCGTGAAGACCGCCGTTGTTGATGCAGCCGCTCTCGCCGACGAAGTTCTTTCTGCAACATTCGCAGAGAAAAACATCACGACAACGCTCGACACCGACAAGCCGCTCAGCATGTGGTCTCCGCTTTTTAAAACCGTAAAGCCTTCGCTTATCCAAGAAGCAAACTACATCCAGCCTTCGTACTTCGAGAAGTTAAAGGTGTGAGGTCGCGACTTCGTCGCTTTGAGGTATGAGGAGTGAATATCATGCAGCTTCGCAAAATGACAGAAGATGATTTGCCACAAGTTCTCGAATTGCAAGGGGAACTTGCATTTCAGGATTGGGATGAAAAGCAGTTCCGTTCTGAAATTCGCGCAAGCTATGCCTACTGCGTTGTCTGCGAAGATGGAGACGGCGAATGCGGCAAAGTCGATTACCATGGCGAACTCCTGGGTTACGCGATTTTCCACTTGCTTGGTTCTGATTCCGAACTGTTAAGCATTGCCACGAAAGAATCCGAACAGCGCAAGGGCATCGGCACTCAGCTCCTACAAGCGGGTTTGGACAAGCTAACAGAGGACGGCGATCAATGTTTCTTAGAAGTCCGTGTTGGGAACACCAAAGCTCGCGCCTTTTACGAGAAGCACGGTTTTGTGTTATACAATTCCCGCAAAAAATATTATTCCGATGGCGAAGACGCCGCTTTATACAAGTATTCGGTTAAATTAAAGAGGTAAGTTACGAGTTCGAAGTTACTAGTAACTGAAGCACTTCAAGAGTTCAAAGTTACTAGTAACTATCAAATAAATTAAATTTCCAACAACGGTTATTTACTATAATAGTAACGAAAAAGCAGGTAAAATTTGTCAAATATTCTAAAATCCGATAAGAACGATCGAAAGAAAAAGAATTTCAGCGTAGGAATTGCGCTGCTGGTTTTACTTGCAATCGCCATCATCACGTACACCATCTTTGAAAAAAGCGGCCATTGGCTTGTTGAAGACGACTCTTTCGAACATGTCAAATGGGTCGCCGTACTCGACGGACAAACCGCAGACCTCGAACGCAGCGATTTTGCAGCCAACCTTTTAAAAGAAGGCAAAGCAGATTCCGTTCTGCTCCTCGGCCGCCGCGTTTACCGCGATAGAAGCAATTCCGAATTCTACGCCGAAGATTTTATGAAGCAGGGTTCGTTTAGCGAAAAAGCCGTATTCCTCGTTCCGCATAACGATCCTTCAACAATTAGCGAAGCTTATTCAATCGTCCCGTGGCTAAAAAAACACAAGGCCGACACGGTACTTCTTTTGACCGATGCCGCCTCCACATACCGCGTCAAGAGAATTTTCCAAAAGCTTTCCGGGAACAGCCCCGTTTATTTGACCAAAGATATCAAGCATGTCACTTATAACGCCTCTTGCTGGTACAGCAACAGAGAATCGCGCAAGGATTGGCTCCGCAGTTGGGCAGCGTTATTCATGTCGTATATCGACTTGTTCAACGTCGACACGCTCGAAGCCGTCGATTCCTCTTATTACAAGCCGATCAAATCTTACGCAGAATACAAGCGTGAAATGCGCTCAAACGTCAATTTCCAAAAATTGCTTCCGAAAATTGAAGACAAGATAAAGACAGAAGAAGAAAAAGAAGCTGTTAGAGATTCTATCAAGGCCTTAGAAAAGTCTCAAGGAAAAGACGCTAAGGCAAAGAAGAAATAGACAACAACAAGGCTGCCGTCAAAGGCGCACTCCAGTTAATAGCGACTTCGTTACTGGCAAAAGAGCATTGTTCATCTGCATAAGACATTCCCGGAGCATCCCCGAGATAATGCGGATTGCGGTGTGTATCTTGACGATCTACATTGATGCCGCCTACAACAAGCCCCGGCACAGGTTCAACAACGCCATCGGAATGGCTTATGCGGTGGTGCGGGAACTTCGGAGAACTCCACGCAGAACCCGTCACAAAGCTCACGTCTACAGGATTCCTGCCATAAACAAATTCAATTTGCTCCATGGCGGCAACGCGATACTTAGCATCACCAAACCATTCGTACGCTAAATACAAAGTCAGCGCATGGTTTGCAATATCGCCATTGCTTCCCCAGATAAACTTGCGAATCGAAAGGCTATACAGGTCTTCTTTTTGCAGCTTGAGAATTTCTTCGGCCGTGTACTTAAACGCCATTCGCGCTTTTTCGGTCCACTTGCCATCCATCGTTGCAAGCGCAAACCAAGCCAAGTTCTGCGTTGAGCGCCATTGCAGCCCGTACGTGGGCAAAAGCGCTTCCATATCCGCAGGGATTTGCGATTCAATCCGCTTGAGCAATTCTGCGACATTTCCATCCGCGGCAT
>CAMZFJ010000027.1 GCA_947306025.1 uncultured Fibrobacter sp. | reverse complement strand
ATGCCCGAAGGGTATCACCGTCGATTACATCGCCAAGATGAACCGCGAATACCTCATGGCCACCGCCACCTACGCCGAAAAGGTGTACGGTAAGGACTAATGTCGGGTAGGGGAGCGTTGCTCCCTTCTCGTGTCATCCTGGAGGGGCGAAGCCCCGATAGGATCCAAAGCATTAAAAAGGACCGCAGAGATGCGGTCCTTTTTTATGTTATATAAAATCTGTTTTGGCTAATCCTCTTTGCCATTTCCTCCTAAAAATTGGCTGATTTTTCGGGCAAACCCTCTGAAAAACTCTAATTGTTTTTTTTTGTATATGTGGAAAAATTCACCTTTTTGCTAACTTTAAATTGAAATAAAAAAGGAGCATTCTCGTGAATCTTTTTTCTCGTATTGCAATTATCGCGTGTGCAGCCGCCGTTCTCTTTGGCTGCAACGACCAGAAGTCCGAAACTAAGGCCGCTGCCGATGAATCCTTCAACAAGGTCAAGGCGGCAGGCGTGTTTGTGCTCGGCCTCGACGATTCCTTCCCGCCGATGGGCTTCCGCGACAAGGACAATAACATCGTGGGCTTTGATATCGACCTTGCGACTGAAGTTTGTGCGCGTCTCGGTCTCAAACTCAAAACGCAGCCGATTTCGTGGGACGCGAAGGAACAGGAACTGAACACCGGCAAGATTGACTGCATCTGGAACGGTATGAGCGTTGACCCGGAACGCGCCATGGCCATGAACTTGAGTGAACCGTACCTCCAGAACCGCATGATTTTCACGGTGAAGGATAAGTCCCTCTCGACACTTGCTGCACTCAAGGGCAAGAAGATTGCGGTGCAGAACGGCTCGACCGCTCAGAAATTGCTCGACGCCTCCGAAGCGGGCAAGGCCGCCAAGGAAATCGTCCCGTTTGATGACAACCAGACGGCTCTTATGGATTTGGAAAAGGGCGGCGTCTCTGCAGTGTTCCTCGACGAAATCGTTGCGAAGTACTGGATTGTGAAAAACGCTAAGCCCTACATCATTCTCGAAGAAGGTCTCTCCGACGAAGTCTATGCAGTCGGCTTCCGCAAAAAAGATCAGGCCCTTCGCGATTCCGTGAACAATGTTCTTGCCGAAATGAAAAAAGACGGCAAGTTTGATGAAATTTCAGCAAAGTGGTTTGGTAAATAAATTCTAATTCATAAAAATTTTCTTATTTTAAAGAAATAAGGAGAATATTATGAAGAAATTTTATTTGCTGATAGCGGCTTTTGCTGTTGCAGCTATGCTTTGGGGATGCGGAGAAAAGAAAGAGGTCGCACCTAATCCTGATCAGTCTTTCGAAAAGGTCAAGGCTGCTGGCGTATTGGTTCTTGGGCACATGGGCGTGTTCCCGCCAATGATCCAGTATGACAAGGATAGCAACGTTGTCGGTTTTGATATCGATCTCGCAAAAGAAGTATGTGCGCGTATGGGTTTAAAACTCAAAATGCAACGGATTTCTTGGGTGGATAAGGAAAATGAACTGAATGCCAATCATGTGGATTGCATTTGGAATGGTATGAGTGTGGATAGCGCTCGTGCCGCCGCCATGAATGTGAGCGACCCTTATCTCACGAATCGTTTGGTCTTTGCTGTAAAGGATTCGTCTGTTGCAAATCTTGAATCCCTCAAGGGTAAAAAGATTGCCGTGCAGAAGGCGACAACAGCTGAGACCATGTTAGCGAAATCTGATGTCGGTAAAGCGGCTGCCGAGATTATGATGTTTGAAAATATGGAATTGGCTATGGAAGCTATGGCTGCTGGAAACGCTGATGCTGTCTTTATGGACGAAGTCTTTGCAAAAAACTGGAATGTTCGGAAAGGTACAAGCTATTCAATTCTTGAAGAAGGCAATTACAAAGAAGTTTTTGCGATTGGCTTCCGCAAGAAAGACCAGGCTTTGCGCGATTCCGTGAACGCGGCACTTGCTTCGATGAAAAATGATGGTAAGTTTGCTGCAATCTCGGCCAAGTGGTTTGGTAATTAGGCTGTGCGGTCGCATCTAAAGTTCTTGAGCTTTTCGGGCCGTGAGCTATGTATTTGGCGCTGGGCGCCTTTGAAAATTTATGTCTGATTTAAACAATTTACTCCCGATTCTTTGGGGCGGATTTTGCACAACGCTCGCCATCTTCGCCCTCACGCTATTGTTCTCGATTCCTCTAGGCTTGCTCGTCGCAGTGCTCAAAATGAGCCGCTATCGCATTGTTCGTTACCCGGTGTCGTTCTACATCTCGGTGATGCGCGGCACTCCGCTGCTCTTGCAGATTGTGGCGATTTACTTTGGCTCGTATTACCTGAGCGAATACGCGGGCGTGGATTTCTCGTTTGATCGATTCCCTGCGGTGATTGTTGCGTTTTCGATAAAC
This sequence comes from uncultured Fibrobacter sp., assembly GCA_947306025.1. The sequence goes on along the minus strand of CAMZFJ010000027.1, from coordinate 8,966 downwards.
TATGCCGCTTACTTTGCTGAAATTTTCCGTGGTGGCATCCAGTCGATTCCCAAGGGGCAGTACGAAGCGGCTTACATGCTCGGTTTGACTCGTGCCCAAACTTTCTACCGCATTATTCTCCCGCAGGTTGTAAAGCGTGTCGTGCCTGCCAGTGCAAACGAAGTCATCACGCTTGTGAAGGATACTTCCTTGGCGCAAGTGATTGCCGTGACGGAACTTTTTGCGCTCGCCAAAAAGCAACAGGCGGCCTACGCTAGCATTTATCCGTTATTTGTCGCGGGCGTGTTCTATTATGTGGCGAACTTGCTTTTGAGCATGGTCTTTGCTTACGTTGAACGTAAACTGAATTATTACAAGTGAGGCGTGGTATGGATTCTGTAAACGATCAGTCTGTAATTACAAATGACGCCTCTCAGGATTTGACGGCTCCGATTCTCGAAGTCAAGCACTTGAAAAAGTCTTTTGGCGAATTGCATGTGCTCAAGGATATTTCGCTTGACTTGAACGCAGGCGAGGTCCTTTCGATTATCGGTCCATCCGGTTCTGGCAAAAGTACGCTCCTCCGTTGCTTGACTCAGCTCGAAACTTTCGAGGCGGGCGAGGTTAAAGTCGATGGAAAGGACATGGTCTTACCTGGTTCATGCATCGGTGGAAACATCAAGTATGCTCCTGCAAAAGTCTTGCGCGATATCCGCCTTTCTACAGGCCTTGTGTTCCAGAACTTCAACTTGTTCCCGCATTTGACCGTGCTCCAGAACTTGACGCTTGCGCCAATTCGTGTGCTCGGCATTCCGCGTGAAGAAGCCCGCGCAACGGGACGCCGCTTGCTCAAGCGGATGGGGCTTGAAGGCAAGGAAAAAGCTTACCCGTGCGAACTCAGCGGTGGCCAGCAGCAGCGCGTTTCCATTGCTCGTGCGCTTGCATTAAAACCCAAAATCCTTTTCTTTGATGAACCGACGAGTGCCTTGGACCCGGAACTTACGGGCGAGGTTCTCAAGATTATCAAGCAACTCGCCGAAGACCGCATGACGATGGTTATCGTGACGCATGAAATGGCTTTTGCTCGCGATGTGGCGAACAAGGTTCTCTTCATGGATCAGGGCGTTGTCGTGGAGCAGGGTACGCCAGACTTTGTGTTCAATCAATCTCAAAACAAGCGATTGAGCGCGTTCCTGGAATGTTTTTCTCGAAACTAGTTCTCTTTTTTTATTTTATATTCACCATGGAAGATTTTTCTTTTGTGGAAAATTTTTATAAAAAAGGAGTTAGAATGAAACGTTTTTTAGCAACATTGGCTTTTGCCGTTGACGATCCCCCTGTAGATCCATTCATCACCGGTGTTCATGTGGGTTTGGGCTTTGGGGGGTATTGGGATTATCCTTCTGAATATTTGGGAAGTAACGAATGGATGAACGTCGCTTTTGATTTGGGTTGCGCGTTCAATATCAGAGTTAACCGGTATTTGAGTGTTGTCCCGGAATTGAATTTTGGTATGGTTATAAGTTCTAGAGATGCAGGTTCAGTCTCTTACTATGATGTTTCAGAAAACCGCGGTGCGTATGGATTCAAGATTCCTGTTGCGGTTCGTTTTACTCCGCATCGGCAATTTTATCTTGAAACTGGAGCCCGCATGAGCCTTAACTTTGCCTCTTCGCATACCCTCAGTGGCTCGGACATTGATGGAAATACGATTTCGATTTCGAGATCCGGTAACTGGAAACCAAAGTCTTTTGTTCCGTCCCTTATTTTTGGCTTGGGTGGAACTTTCAGGGCGGATGATTATCATGATATTGATGTTGGTGCTCGTTTTGTTCTTGATGTTGGCGGAATTGAAAAATATGACGATATTTACTTTACCGTTGATGATCAAATAGGGTCTGTGAAAAATAAGACGAAAGTGTGGAATATACAGATTGTCGTCAATTATTATTTCGGGACTAGGCTATAATTATTAATACATCCAAATTTGCGGTTTATCTCCAAATTTAGGTGTGTTGTAGTATTTTAAAACAATTTTGGAACTTTTTTATAAAAAGTTCTGGAAATGTTATTCTGTGTTTTTGTATTTTACCCTCATCAAATAAAACCGTTTTTACGACATCACCAGATGTTGTTTTAAGGAGAAAAAATGAAAAAGTTTATGATTGCTTCTGCTATCGCTATGATGTGCCTTAGTGCAAATGCCTTTGCCGAAGATGATGGCTATGGTAACGATATTCCACCAGCAAGGTCCGAAGGCACTGTCGATGACGGCTACGGCAACAAGCTTCCGGCAAATAATGAACCGGAATACAAAACTTTTGAAGAAGCCCGAGCTTCGTCTTATGGTAGCACTAGCAATAGTGGTAGCAGCAATGGCCAGCGTATGCGTTTGGGTGTTCATCTTGGTATTGGTGGTGCTTTCTTTGCTAATTATCCGACGGACAGAGATTTCGTTAAGCAGTATGGTGAAAATGAATGGATCGGTGTTTCTGGGGATATCGGTCTTATCCTCAAGTTCCCTTTAAATCCAATCCTTTCGTTTGTTCCTGAATTGAACTTTGGTATTGGCTACCTTTCTGAAGAAATCAAAGACGCTGGTGGCGATGATTATTTCTGGGGTGAATACAAGGTAAATGATGCCAAGACGTTCTACAATTTCAATATCCCGCTTATGTTGCGCTTGCATACTTCGTATGTGTATTTCGAAGGCGGTGTTCGTCTGAGCTTCAACTTTGATACGGACCACGAATACGAATATACGGACAAGGATGGCAATCCTCTCAAGTATTATGACTATGAAGATGGTGACTATAAAACCGTTAAGCGTGATGCAAACGATGAATGGAAAGTCAAGACGTTTATTCCGTCCGTTGTTGGTGGTATTGGAACCTCTTTCGTCGCTAGCGGTTTGCAATGTGATTTAGGTCTCCGCTTTATTTGGGATCTTAGAGGTATTGAAGATAGAGATACCGAAATATATGCTCTCGAAAGTGACAAAGTACGCATTGGAAAGGTTGTTGAAAACAACTCTAGTGTGTTCGCACTTCAGTTTGTGTTCAATATCTTCTTGTAATATCTAGCTGCGAAAGTATCTACTTTCGATAAGTTATATCTAAAAAATTTTTTTCAAAAAAATTTAGTCCAAAATCCTGCTAAAAGCGTGTTTATATAGTAGAACCCTTTTAGCAGGAGAAAAATGGATGAATCATAATCAAGTGGCCTTGTTTGCAAGGCCTGAATTTAATTTGATGCCGCGTGAAAAAATGGAATACGTCGGTGTCAGCGCTTTGAGCAATGAAGAATTGTTGGCAATCATTTTGGGGAGTGGTTGCCACGATTGCGATGTATTCGAGCTTGCTCGGCGGCTTTCCCAATTCTTGTCGACAGAAACATCAGTCCCGACTCTAGCGAGCCTCAAACGAATTCGTGGACTTGGAAAAGTCAAGGCGGCGCAAATCTTGGCGTGTCTTGAACTTTCGGGGCGCTTTATTTTAAGCGACAAGGCGATTCCTGTTTCTGTTCCCGAAGATGTGCTTTCGCGGGTCTCGTACATGAAATACGAGTCGCAAGAACATTTAGTTTTGATTTCGTTGAACTCTGCAAATTTCATCATTCGCGTTCATGAACTCACGACTGGGCTTGTGAATCAGACTCCGGTGCACCCGCGCGAAGCCTTTGCCTTGGCTATTGAAGATCGGGCTGTGTCCGTTATTTTTGTTCATAATCATCCGTCAGGTTCTTTGGAACCTAGTGCCGAAGATATGTCGATTACCCGAATCCTTTGTGCATCGGGTAAAATTTTACAAATACCGGTTTTGGACCATATCATCATTGGTAAAAGTGGGTTTACAAGCATTTGCAGATGCTGCCCAGAAATCTTCGAAAGCTCATTTTCTAAGTGAATTTGTGTAAAAAAAAAGAAATGAAATGGCGATTTTAAGGAAGTATGTATTATTTGTCAATTATTTTAACAGACAAAAAGTGCGGACTTTTTTTTAAAGAGTTATATTTCACTTAAACATTACTATGATAAGGACCTCTCTATGCAAGGGTAGGTCAAAATTAAGGAGACTCTATGAAACGAGTAGCAATGGGATTGGCTCTGGCAATGGCGGCATCCGCCTTCGCTGGTCATGCCAATACGATTAACAAGACGGGCTTCGTCGGTGTCAATAAGACACAGTCTGCCCAGTCTCTTGGTCATTCCAAGCTTGTGTTTACGGCTTTGGGCGACTACACATTTGGCAATGACATGTTCAAGCCAGATCCGGAAAATGGATATAATTTTCCTTTGCAGAATATAACCACGAACCAGAAAGCAGAAGTTGCTAACTACAATGGTATCAGTGCTTATGTGGGCTTGGCTATTGGTCTTTTGGACTATTTCGACATTGGTGTAACGTTGCCGGTCTTCTATGACCAGTTCAACGGCAATTCTGTTTGCGGTGATGATCCGAATTGCAATCCTGCTCCGCTTGCTGCAACAAAGAAGGGTTACATCGGTAACGTGACTGCTAGCTTGAAAGCTCGTGCTCCGATTCCGGCTGATGTGCCTATCGACTTCGCTGCTTTCTTCAGATATTCTTTCAAGACTTCCAAGAACACGAAGCAGGGTCTCTGGATTCGTGAACCGGAATACATTATGAAAGAGCTTGGCTATGCTTTGCCGTACGGTACAGCTAAGTCTGTGATGACCGTCGGTGCTGCTTTGACGTTCGACCTTTCCAAGATTGACGTTATGCCTCTCCTCGTCCATGTCAACGGTGGTTACCGCATGTCCATGGACAAGGCTTACATGTCTTTCCCGTTTGCAAGTGCTGCTCTCGAATTCTACGTGCTTGACTTCCTCTCGTTCTTCGGTGAATTCTACATGGATATCCAGACCGAAGACTTTACATGGAACGTCGCTCAGTATGGTCTTCCGGAAAAGCTCGACATGAAGCAGGTCACGGGTGGTGCCGTGTTCCACTTGCCGATTGGTCTTGACATCCAGCTCGGTGCTTCTGTCTATGTTGGCAATGACAACTATGTGCACTTTGCACAGGTTCTCCAGAACGAAGAAAATACTTGGGGTGTTACTGCTACCAAGACTCGCGTGAACCCGCAGCTTGCTTTGTTCGGCGGCCTTACATGGTCTGGCTTCCTTTCTCCGCAAGACCGCGATGGTGACGGTGTGGCTGATGCTGATGACCGTTGCCCGGATGACTATGGTCATCGTTTGAACGGCGGCTGCCCGATGGGCAACCCGGATAGCGACGAAGATGGTATCTGCGACGCTTGGGTTTCTGAAAAGGGTATGCTTGACGAATTCCGCAATGTTTGCGAAGGCATCGACCAGTGCCCGACCGAAAAGGGTAACAACTCCAATGGCTGCCCGTCCGATGATCCGGACCCGGATAAGGATGGCGTTTGCGATTCTTGGGTAAGCCAGAAGGGTCAGCTTGATCAGTTCAAGGAAATTTGTGAAGGTATCGACCAGTGCCCGGCTGAAGCTGGTACGCTTGTCAACAATGGTTGCCCGGAAGACAATCCGGATCCGGATGGCGACGGTCTCTGCTCTCCGTGGGTCACCGACAAGAACAAGCTTGATCAGTACACTGGCGTCTGCAAGGGCTACGACATGTGTCCGGGTGAAGCTGGTGCTGCCGGCAATAAGGGCTGCCCGTGGGATGATCCGGACAGCGACGGCGACGGCGTTTGCGACGAATGGGTTGTTCAGAAGAAGCTCGGCTACTACTTCGAAAAGGCTGCTGAAGACGAAGCTCTCGCTAAGGAATGGTTCATTGGCAAGTCCTGCAAGGGCCTTGACAAGTGCCCGCTCGAACACGGCGTGCCTGCATACGATGGCTGCCCGCTCCCGGATCCGGATCTTGACAAGGACGGCGTCTGCGATGCTTGGGTCACCGAAAAGAACATGTTCAACCTCTACGAAGGTGTCTGCGCTGGTCTTGACCGCTGCCCGAATGAAGCTGGCGATGACGGATTCGGATGCCCGAAGAAGAAGGCTGAAAAGCTCGAAGGTCTTACCTTCAAGAGCGGTAAGGCTACCATTTCCTCCAATGCTAAGAGACTCCTCAAGGAAGTCGCTAAGAAGCTCAAGGAAGATGACGCTTACAAGGACCTCAAGATTGTGATCCAGGGTCATACCGATAACCGCGGTAAGGCCAAGAAGAATCTCAAGCTCTCTCAGAACCGCGCTAAGGCAGTGATGAAGCAGCTCACGAAGTTCGGCGTTGCTAAGGATCGCATCAAGTCCATCGGTCTCGGCTCTACCTGCCCGGTTGACGACAACTCCACGGCAGAAGGTCGCGAAATGAACCGTCGTATTGAAATGCACTTCGTCACACCGGAAAATGACGGTATGAAGTGCGAAAGCAACTACGTTGGTGACTAATATCTTTTAGAGTCTCAAACAAAGCCCCGGGCGTAAAGCTCGGGGCTTTTCTTTTACCATTTTCTAAATTTTGAGCATGACAAAACTTGATGAAATTCTCACCGCCAATAACTTTAGCAATCACGACCTCGTGGAAATGCTCCCTGTGAACTTGAACCATAAGATGGTGCAGAAAGCGCGTCTCGGCAAGAAGCCTGTGCCCAAGCATACGCAAGACCTTATCTTGCAGGCTTTGAACAAACTATTGTTGCAAAACGCCGCCGAAGTCGAAGGTAAAGTCGCGAAGCAATACAAGCGCGTGGAAGTATTTGGAAGCGACGAAGTCGCATAGCTTTGAGGTGTGGGTTCGCTCGTAAACTCGCTTTGAGGTTGCTTTGTGCAAATACTCATACCTCAAAGGCACTTTGTGCCGACCTCATACCCCATACCTCGATAACTTTTATAAATTACAATCATGCAACAGTACTTAGACCTTCTCCAAGATATTATCGATAACGGTGTGGATCGTTCCGACCGTACTGGCACTGGCACCCGTTCTGTTTTCGGCCGCCAGACGCGTTTTGACCTTTCCAAAGGCTTCCCGTGCTTAACGACCAAGAAGCTCCATTTGCGCAGTATCATTCACGAACTGCTGTGGTTTTTGAAGGGCGATACGAACATCAAGTACCTGCACGATAACAAGGTTACGATTTGGGACGAATGGGCCGATGAAAATGGCGACTTGGGCCCGGTCTATGGTCACCAATGGAGATCTTGGCCGACACCGGATGGTGGACATATCGACCAAATTGCGAATTTGATTAACAGCCTCAAGAACAATCCCGATTCTCGTCGTCACTTGGTTTGTGCTTGGAACGTTGCCGAAGTCGATAAGATGGCTTTGCCGCCGTGCCATTGCCTGTTCCAGTTCTACGTGGGCGGTGTTGGCGCATCGGGCAAGCGCAAGCTCAGTTGCCAACTTTACCAGCGCAGTGCCGATATGTTCCTCGGTGTGCCGTTCAACATTGCATCGTACTCGCTTTTGACGATGATGCTTGCTCAGGTTTGCGGTTACGAAGCGGGTGAATTTGTCCATACGTTTGGCGACTTGCATTTGTACAGCAATCATTTCGATCAGGCTCGTGAACAGCTCTCGCGTACACCGCGTGCGCTCCCGACAATGAAGATGAATCCAGATGTCAAGGATTTGTTCGAATTCAAGTTCGAAGATTTTGAACTCGTCGATTACGATCCGTGGCCGACCATCAAGGCTCCGATTGCGGTGTGATGAACTCTAGTATCGACTTTATAGGCGATATTCATGGGCACTACGATGAACTCGTGGTGCTCCTTAAAAAGTTAGGCTACCAAGAGCAGGGGGGCGCCTATCGCTTTCCGGGTAATGCTCGAACGGTCGTATTTTTAGGGGATTACATCGATCGCGGAAATCAAGTTTGCGAAACGGTCAACCTGGTGCGCGCCATGCGTGATGCGGGGTCTGCCGTAGCGCTCATGGGCAATCACGAATTTAATGCGCTGAGTTTTTGGCACGAGAACGGGCTTGGAGGCCACCACATTGATGCTATTCATGGTGGGTTCTTGCGCGAACATACTTTTAACAAAGTAGCGATTCATGTGAAGACTGTCGAGAGTTATCGCGGGCGCAAAACCGAGTTCGCCGAAATGCTCGACTTCTTGAAAACACTCCCGTTTTACTTGGAAACGGAAACGTTCCGCGCGCAACATGCCTGCTTTGATTTGCATGGCGTACAAATTCTCAAAGATTTGAATCTTCGTGCTTTTACGGATGGCAATTTTGACGAACTGATTGCACGTGCCAATGACCAATATAACGAATACGATGATTCGCTTTACTATCCGCTGAGTTTGTTGTTAAAAGGTCCGGAATTGGATTTGCCAGATGGTCTCACGTTCCGAGATGCCGAAGGTGTACTCCGTAAACGTACGCGTTTGCGCTGGTGGATTGATCCGAAAAATGCAAACTTGCAGGAACTCAGTTTCCAGCCGGGCGTGGAATTACCTCCGGTTGAAGTGCCGCAAGAAATCCATGAACTCGATTTCTATCGTGAAAATGAACGCCCTGTTTTCTTTGGCCATTACTGGCTGACGGAATTCCCTGAACTTATTCGTAATAACGTTTGTTGCTTGGATTACAGCGTTGCCGGCTATCGCGGTGACGGGCGCCATGTAGCGTACCGTTTCGAAGGCGAACAAAAACTTGACGCTTCCAAATTCGTCTGGGTCGATGCGAAGTAGAAGTAAACAGTGGTTAGTAAACAGTGATTGGTAAACAGGGACGCGATTATAAAGGGTTCTTTCGTACCAAACCACTAGCCACTAACCACTAACCACTTTCTAAATCCTAACCACCAACCACTAATCACTATTAACTATATTTCTTGCATGCTTCAATGGGATACGCTTCTTTCTGCAACGCGTTACGGTCACCCGGCCGATCCGGACCCGAACCGTTCTGACTTCCATCGCGATTATGACCGCATTGTTTTTTCTACCGCATTCCGTCGCTTAGGTCGCAAGACTCAAGTACATCCGTTCTCGGTGAATGACCATGTTCACAGCCGCTTGACTC
>CAMZFJ010000026.1 GCA_947306025.1 uncultured Fibrobacter sp. | reverse complement strand
GCAGTCTTGACCATGCAAGTTCCAAAGTTCATCGAGAAAATGCGCACGGTATCAGGTTTTGCAGGCTTCGCTTGCCACACGCGCACCCAATCCGCTTCGAAATATGCAGGCTTGTCCGCCGTAATTTCAATGTCGTCGCCTGCCCAGCCGCCAATCGCCAAATTCACGATGATGTACTGCGCCGAAAGTTGCTTGATTTCGGTCGGGCGGTTGTAACTTGCAAATTTTTTGTCGTCAAAATAAAAACTCAACGTGCTCTCGTCCCATTCCACCGCATATGTGTGGAAGCCTGCAGAACGGTCTACATTATCGTCCTTGTGACCGCCAAAGGATGCCTCGTGATCCCAAGCCGAACCATGGCTGTTATACCAGCTCGGGTCCGTGTAATGCAAGTAGTAATGGTGCTGCTTACGCGATGCAGGAATTTCGAGAATATCGATTTCTGGAGGCCAGCCATCTTGCAGAGTCCAGAACGCAGGCCAGGTTCCCTTTTGCGAGGGCGCCTTGAAACGGCCTTCGATATATCCGTACTTGACTTCGAAATGGCCCTTGGTGTCAATGGCGCCCGAAGTGTAATCGACAGGGATTTCCTTGTTGTTGAATTTGGCCTTCCGTCCTTTAGCATCAGGATGCGTTTTCTTTTCGCCCTTGAGCTTGAGCGTACCATCGGAGACAATCACGTTTTCTTTGGCGCAATACGCACGGTGATTATGCGTGGGGCCCCAATTGTAAGTCGAATTCCACTTTTTCGTGTCAAGCGATGTGCCTTCAAAATTGTCTTCGAAAACGAGTTCCCAACCGCTAAAATTAGACGGCGGTGCCGCAAAGACAAAAGCCGAAGCCAACAACGTTGCAATTACAGATTTCGTTGCAACGCGCGCAATGACGTTTCTTTTTTTCATATCCACTTCCAATCCTAGCCCACAGCCTTAAAATTTTAGGCCAAATAACACATCCCAACACCAGCAAGCAAAAACGCCGCAGGCTCTATAAATATACCTACAGCGTCAAAATAAGCCTAGTTAAAAGATGTAAACAAGCCTAAAAAACAGGATTTTAGGCATAAAAACCAACTATACAACACTCGATTTAGCATCCATCACATGACGGCGCCACTTGCCACTTTTCCAACGACGCCAGAAAACAACCGGAGCCGTACTGTAAACCGCAACCACGGCAATCCAGGCGTAATGCGCCGGCAAATGGAAAATGTAAGCGACAACATACAACGCACCTGCAACGCACCAGTTCATAATGGCACACGCAAACATAACCCACACCGTATCGCCCGCACCGCGAAGCGCGCCCGCATAAATTACGAGCAAAACCTCAACAAAGATGTAGAACGTCGCAATTTGCAACATGAAAATGCTCATGGGGCGCGCCGCCATAAAAATCGCAATGGCCTCTTCTGTGGCCTCGGCGACATCCGGCTTGAAAATATCCGTCAGTACACCAGGTAAGAAGATGAAGAAAATGCCCATGAGCAAGGAATAACCCCAACCGAGCTTGAGCCCCGAATAAGTCGAACGAGTTGCCGCAGCAGCATCTTTTGCACCCACGTAACGCCCAACGAGGCTCGTAGATGCCACTTCCAAACCCATCAGCGGCACATACGCCACCATATCCCAGTTGAACATCACCGAAGACGCCGTCGCGGACTCGGGGCCAAGCGCATGAAACATCAAAATCAAAAGCTGGAATGCCGACATGTTGAGGAACATTTCGACGCCCGACGGGATTCCCTTTTGCAAGAGTTCACGCGTCAAAGACCAGCTAAACGCAAACGAAGAGCGAGTCGCAAAGCGCGAATTGCAAGACTTTCCAAAGAACTTGGCGAACAAGATGATGGTCGAAACAAGGTTTCCAATCAACGTTCCGTAAGCCGCACCCGCTACCCCCATCGCAGGAATCGGTCCACATCCGTAAATCAAGAAGTAGTTGCAAACAACATTTACAATCATCCCGACAAACGCGGCCTTCATCACGATTTTCGTTTCACCGATACCGCTAAAGAAGCAAGGTGCCGCATTACGCACAAGGTTTATAATCCCGCCGAACATCAAAATATTAAAATACTGTTTTTGATATTCCAGCTGGTCTGTCGGCAAATGCTCCAAACCAAACAGCAAATGTCCAAGAGGTATTGTCATGTACAAAAGTGGCACCGAAATCAACGACAGATACAACGCCTGCATGAACACACGGGCACAATCCATTTTCTTTTTCGCCCCCAGACGTTGCGCGACCATGGCGGTCGTATAGCTAATCGCGCCCGTAAAAAATGTGGTGAGCGCAAGCTGCACCGCCCCCGCCCCAAGTGCTGCATTCATTTCAGCGGGGCCAAGTTTCGAGAGAAACAATCGGTCGATAAACGTCATGAACGTATCGAAACTCATCGACAAAAGCATCGGAAGTGCTACCACGAGCACGTCCTTCACATCACCATTCTTCTTGAATTTTGATGGTTTATAGAACTTACTTAATATCGTTTCAACCATAGCTTGGTAAAGATAGAAAATTCATAAACCATGCAACAGTCAATGCGACAATCTCATGCTTTTTATTTTCCAAGTTCTTTTTTCAGCCTCAAGAGGACATCCTTCTTGTTGGAATCCGAGTTAAAGCGAAGGCTGTCAATGTACAAGCCATCTACAAAGCCCTTGGCAAGCGCTTCGTTCGCATGTTCCTGCGTATCCCACTTTTTTACTTGCAATTGGATAGACTCCTTTGCAAGCGTAACGGAAAGCTTTTTCAGCAGCGATTCATCTTCATCACGAACCACGCCCACTGAAAAACTCAACGAAGTTTCTTGTTTTTTAATAGTCGCGCGCTTTCGCGCACAGCAGTCAAAACGGGCCATCGCAAAGGAACTCAGGAAAATACAGAGCAATAGAATCTTTTTCATGTGCACCTCTAGAAATCAAACATCGCTTCGACGCCGAAAATAAAGGAAGGTTCATCTTTATTTTCTTCGATTGGCCAATCATCGCCATACGGAATATCAACAAGCACCATCGAAATTATGTTTATTTTGAAATCAGGAACATTAAAGTAGAATCGTCCGCCAACACGTACCGAGCCCAAGTCGTCTTTTTTATCTAATGTATTTGTATGTAATTCAAGCGGAACACCAATCGTCCAATATTCATTCAATGCAACGCTCGGCTCGATGGCCGCAAAAAAGTATTCCGGTCGGCTCGTTATTTCAAGGCTAGTGCGTACCGGATCATCAACAAACGCATAAAATAATGAACCGATAATGCAGAATCTCGAAATTTCGAACGACGGTTCCGCCAAAAGAGCATGATACGAAACAGCATCGTCACTTGCCAAGAATACGGAATGGAATCCGTACAATCCGTGAAAGGCGAAAGGCCCAAACGAAAGTGATAAATCTAAGCCCGCGTAGAGTTCGTTATAGTCCTTGCGCTGGTAGCTTTTATAGGCAAAATAAGGATGGAAAACTTGCTCGGCAATTTCAAAGTTGTAGGCGGTGTGAACCTCATACGTGTAGCCATCCTTACAATCCATTCCCATGTACTCGCCAAACATAAAGTGGTAAAAGCAACTTTGGTCATTGCTAGCGGTGCCAAAGCCAACATCAAGCTGCAAGCCGTTCCATTGAAACTCTAGACCGCGAATGCTTTTTTGCGAAATGCCAGCGGCATCATCGCGAGGGTCGCCAAAATCATAATAGTTCTTGAACAGGCCTTCGTAAAAATTCAAATCACCGATACGGAAGAAAGTTCGTTCCGAGCGAGTGTATTGAATATACGCTCCGTTAAAAATAACCGCAGGGTTGACCGGATCCATGGTCGAACCATCGCCCATGTCCATTCCCTCCATCCCTTCCATATCCTCCATCCCGCTCATAGCCATCCCCATCGCTTCGAGTTCAAGCCACGCCGACCAACGTTCATTGTAGTGAAAGTCAAAATCTAAATCAAGCATGGATTCAAAACGATGCGTCACCTTCGTTTCATCAGTATTCCAGTCGGCATAGGCATGCACCATCACCATTCCCGAAAGGTCAAATTTAGGCTGAGCCTCAGCAAAAGCAATACCCGCAGACAATAAAACGCATGATAAAATTCTTTTATTCATAAAATAAAGGAGCATCCTTTTTACAGACACTCCTCCCCATAATGATTAATTACTTGTCGCCTTTGATAAAGTTGTCGATGTAGTCCGTCACAGTTTCTACAGCGGCTTTGGAGCCCCAATGTGTATTATGGTCCGCATCTTTGACTTCACGGAACACGACTTTCTTTGCCTTAGAAAGGCCATCCTGCAACACTTCCTGCGACTTTTTATCGAATATAGCGTCCTTTGCACCCCAGATAATCTGGACATTCGACGAAATCGAAGAAAGGCGCTTTGCGTTGTCAACGGCAACAAAGCTCTTGACAAGGAATTTCCATGCGTAATACGGAACCTGTTTTAAATGTTCCAAATAAGCCGTCTGGAAATCCTTATCCGGATTCGTGCTGTTGCCCCACTTTTCAAAGAACGTTTCAGGAAGTTTCTGCGTGGAATCGTAAGCGAAAACGCCATCGAACGACTTATCGCCCGAGCCGTTCACAAGCCAATCTACAGTAGAATTTTTCTTATCGACAGCGGCAGCAGAACCAATCAATGTAAAGGAACCGATTTTATCCGCATGCGAAACAGCCAATTCCTGAGCAATAAACGAACCAAAAGAATGCCCCACAATATGCGGTTTCTTCAGTTCTAGTTTGTCAATAAAGGCTGCAATATCGTGAGTCAATTCCTTGACCGCATAAGCGGATTCTTCAATAGGCTTGTCCGTCTTTCCGTTACCGCGGAGTTCCGGAACATAAACGCGGTAGCCCTTCTTTGCAAGCGCGGGCGCCACCTGCGACCACGAAACACGACCATCCGTAAGCCCATGAATCAAAATGACAGGAGTTCCATTTTCGTCACCCGTAACCGTATAAGCCAAGTGGATTCCTGTTGACAGATGAGCCGCCTTTTCGGTCCAATCAACTTTTTGATAATCCGAAAATCGCTTGGTCGTAAAGGTATTATTCTTGCCCATAAAATGATGACCATTCACCTTTGCGTTGTCTTCAAAAGCATAGACATCCGTATTGCTGCTACCCACATGAACCACATCGGCACTGCCCGAAAAATCGACACGGCCAGAACGCTTGATTAACAAATTTCCCGTGACCTTGACATTTTTTAGAACCGTTGCGCCCGGCGTTGAAGCATTCACCATCAACACGCCTTCAATCGTCGTATCTTGCAAGAAGATGATGCCGTCTTTAATATTTTCTTCGCCAAGCGTCAAGCCGCTTGATGCAGATTTATGGTCACCAGATTCCGTTGCGTGATGGGAATGTTCATCGGTAGAGCTAGGATGTTCATCCGTTGCATGATGTTCATGTCCTTCGGAAGTTGAAGGAGCGACAGAATTTGAATCGTCATCGGAACACGCCGAAAGTGAAAGGATTGAAGCTAAAATGATAGTCGAGAGTTTTATGCGATTTTTATTGATATTCATTGAGTCCTCCGTTGTTGAATTGATTTTTGAACGAGCACAATGATAGATTCTGCGGAAGCTTTTGTCCAATACTATTATTTCATTACGGATGATACATTTTTTTTATAACAAAACAAAAAAGTGCAGCATCGAGCCACACTATTTCAAACAGATTAATTTAAACAAACTACTTTTTTAGCTTTTTCAGATTTTCCAAGCGGTTGAGCGCTTCGTAAAGCGTATCGTCTTTCTTTGCGAAGTGCAAACGCACGAGATGGTCAACCGATTCACGGAAAAAGCTTGAGCCCGGAACTGCCGCCACGCCCACCTTCTGCGCCATGTCAATGCAGAATTGTTCATCAGGCAACGTACCAGTCGAGCATTTTGCGTCACTACAAGATTCGCGCACTCCGCTAACACTGCGGCGACCGTACCCGAATTCTGAAATATCAATCAGCACAAAGTAAGCGCCCTGCGGTTCGGTAAAACACAAACCAAGATTGCGAAGTCCATTCGTAAACACATCCTTCATGTGCGTGTAATGCGCCTGCAATTCCGCATAATACGAGTCATCAAAACGGAGCGCTGTCACAGCAGCTTCCATCAGCGGAGCCGCCGCACCAACCGTCAAGAAATCGTGAACTTTCTTGATGCGTTCCATAATAGGTTCTGCCGCCAGCACATAGCCCAAGCGCCACCCCGTAATCGAATACGTCTTGCTCAAGCTGCTGCATTCAATCGTGCGCTCGAACATCCCCGGAAGCGTCGCAATGTACGTGTGACGATGCGGAGCAAAAACAATATGTTCGTAGACCTCGTCCGTAATCACATACAAATCGTACTTAATCGCAAGCGATGCGATAATCGAAAGTTCTTCGTGCGTAAAGACTTTACCGCTCGGGTTTGCCGGATTGCACAGCACAAGCGCCTTCACGCCCGGCTGCGCCATCGCACTTTCAAGCACATTTGCATCAAAGCTCAAGTCCACCGGCGAAAGCGGCACGTAAACGGGAGTCGCCCCACAGAGAATCGTGTCCGCAGAATAGTTCTCGTAGAACGGCGAAAACAGCACCACCTTGTCGCCCGGATTGCACACCGACATCATCGAAGCCATCATCGCTTCGGTACTGCCGCACGTAATCACAATCTCTTTTTGCGGATCGTAGCGTAGCCCGCTAAAATGGAACTGCTTATCGCTCAGCGCCTCGCGGAAATTCTGAGCGCCAAATGTAATTGCATACTGGTGCGGCCCTGTCAAAGCCACTTCTGAAAGCCGTTTCGTCAGCGCCTCCGGCGGATCAAAATCAGGGAATCCCTGTGACAAATTAATCGCCCCGCACGCATTAGCTATACGGGTCATTCGACGAATAACAGAATCAGTGAAAGTTTCGGTACGTTGGCTTAACGGTTGCATGCGCCAAATTTAGAAAATATTATACTTTAAATTGACAGGAGTACGACATGACTGATTTTATCCACTCGATAGTCTCGATATTCAACACAGCCCTATACGACTACTACATCATTCCGCTATTTTTGATCGTAGCCGGCATCTTTTTATCCGTCCGCTTAGGATTCCCCCAAATCCGATATTTAGTCGAAACATTTCGTGTCACCCGCGAAAAGCCCTTGCACAAGCACGGTATTTCATCATTTGGAGCGCTGATGGTCTCAACCGCCTCCCGCGTGGGTACCGGAAACATTGTCGGCGTGTCATCCGCCATTTGCCTCGGCGGCCCGGGCGCCATCTTTTGGATGTGGCTTATCGCCATCCTCGGTGCAGCCTCCGCATTCGTCGAATCGACACTCGCCCAGATTTACAAACGTCACGACTCCGAAACCGGGCACTCTTACGGCGGCCCCTCCTACTACATCCAGACTGCACTCGGCATGCGTTGGCTCGGCATTCTCTTTTCATCGTTCGTGCTCATCACCTACATCATCGGCTATAACCTCCTCGCCGCCTACAACATCCAGGATTCGTTCACCGGCTATTATTTTTACGATAAAACCACAACTCCAATTATCATCGGCATCATCTTGACAATCGCATTCGCCATCTGCATCTGGGGCGGCGCCAAGAAGATTTCGTCCATTACAAGTTACCTCGTACCAGCCATGGGAACCATCTACGTTCTCGTTGCATGCGGCATTGTGATTTACAACATTTCAAATGTTCCGGCAATGTTCGAAATCATTTTCAAGAACGCCTTCTCGTTTGACGCAGGTCTCGGCGGATTCGCAGGAAGTTGCATCATGTACGGTATCAAGCGCGGCCTCTACTCCAACGAAGCCGGCATGGGTTCCGCCCCGAACGCCAGTGCAAGCGCCAGCGTTTCGCACCCGGTCAAGCAAGGATTCGTCCAATCGCTTTCCGTGTTTATCGACACGCTCCTCATCTGCTCGGCAACCGCCCTCATGTGCCTCTCCTGCAACATCGAACCGACCAAGGACATTTCTGGCATCATCTACGTTCAAAAGTCCCTCGCCTCCGTCCTCGGTGCAAACGGCGCCATCTTCATCTCGTTCTCGATGTGCCTCTTTGGCTACACGACGCTCATCGGTAACTACTACTATACCGAAGGCTGCCTCCGCTTCATCATGAACAAGCGTCCAGACAAATTAACGCGCAACATTTTTAAGTCCATCGCCACGCTCATCGTTTTCCTCGGAGCGATTTCCAGCGCATCGTTCGCCTGGGACAGCGCAGACCTTTGCCAAGGCCTCATGGTCCTCGTGAACATCCCCGTCATCTTGATACTCTCGCCAATCGCCATCAAGGCCCTCAAAAACTACACCGTCCAGCGAAAGAAAGGGCTTGAACCCGTTTACATCGCTAATGAATGCGGCGTCGAGCAACCCACCGACTACTGGAATCCCGGACAAAAGCTTTAAGAGTTCGCCACAAGAATTGCAATTAGGGACAGGTTATTCAACCGTCCCTTTTTTTATTTAGAAAGTATATAATCTAAAGTAAAAAAGCTACAAAATGTCATATTATGACAAATAAAGAATTTAAATTAAGAGTACCGGGAAAGCTCAACGAGGTTTGCTATGATTATGGTCAAAGACGAAACTGGAAGAATCGAATTCTATAAGGAAAACGAAGACGATAAGATTTGGTGGGTCGATTACATTGACCAAACAGGCCTTCATGCAGTTTCTTTCGACAAGAAAAAGATTTTATTCCTTTTTGAAGATTATCCTCATAATTTTACATCAGAAGAAAAAGCCTTATTCGACAAGGAAAACCCCTATTGGGCTAATTTTTTCCACAAAAGGAAATAATCTTGAAATGGGGAAAAACGGCATCGTTTCGTCACATTTTGACAGATGCATTGCCAGTTATCGATAAAAACGAGATAATCATATACCAGCCGGAGGGCAGAGAATTCCATATTGATGTTCTCGTCGAAAATGAAACAGTTTGGCTCACGCAGGCTCAGATGGCGGAACTTTTCAACAGCACACGAAACAACATAACCCTCCATATCAAAAATATTTTCCAAGAACAAGAATTGGACGCAAATTCAGTTAGTAAGGAATCCTTACTAACTGCAAATGACGGAAAAAAATACAAAACAAAGATTTACAATCTTGATGTTATTATTTCCGTGGGTTATCGCGTAAAATCCATTCAGGGCACACGTTTCCGCCAATGGGCTAACCAAGTTCTAAAAGAGCATTTGCTCCGAGGCTGTAGCGTCAATCAGCGATTGATTTCACATGAAAACAGATTAGAGAACCATGATTCTCGCATAATCAACCTCGAAAAGCAAGTAGATTTCTTCGTAAAAGCAAATCTGCCGCCTAGCGAGGGACTGTTGCCCGCCCATGCACACTGGAGTGGGTACGAATTCGCAGTGCAACTGGTGCGTTCCGCCCAAAAGGAACTCGTCATTATAGATCCTTTTGCCAACGACATGGTTCTTTCGCTTATGGCAAAACGCGCCGATGGAGTGAATGCAACTATCTATTCAGCCCGAATTACCCGTGCCATGAGGGAGGAAGAGGTTCGTCTGAATAGGGAATTCCCGACAGTCCATTTGGAGAACATGCGAGAGGTACACGACCGATTTGTCATCGTTGACGATGTGGTTTACCATGTGGGAGCATCGTTTATAAAATACGAAGACCGAGAGCAGCGGCAAAGCTTGCTTTGACATTGCCGAGGTCAAGTATTTTGGCTCGAAGAGCAACGATCTGGGTAATCAGATGACCGCTTTTTCGGTACTGAATTTCGTCACCAAGGAACAGGTGCTTGCGATGGTAAAATAGAAGACCTCATGTTCCGTTTAGGAACATATGGGTAAAGCATAAAGGGGTTTTGTTACCTAAAACCGAACTCCAATCTCCTCGACTCTCGTCGAGTGCTTTTTGGTGGGCTCAAAAATGGTCCTACAAGCAGTCCCACTTTATTCGCCCTACGCAAAAATACTATCTTTGACCCACTATGTTTTCACAACTGACTGATTCTCTAGAAAATACCCTCAAGAACCTGCGTGGGCAGGGCAAACTTACCGAAGAAAATGTGGCGGAATCGCTGCGTGAAGTGCGTCGTGCGTTCCTTGCTGCCGACGTGAACTTCAACGTGACTCGCGACTTTGTCAAGTCCGTCAAGGAAAAGTCCATGGGCGCCGAGGTGCTCAATTCCGTGACGCCGGGGCAGCAGATTGTGAAGATTATCCACGACGAGCTTGTGGCCGTCATGGGTGGCGAAACTAAGGAAATAAACCTCTCCGGCCCAGCACCGGTGGGCATCATGATGGTCGGTCTCCAGGGTTCTGGTAAGACGACCTTCGCAGGCAAGATTGCCCTCTGGATGCGCAGCAAGAAGAAGCGCAAACCGCTCCTCGTCGCCGCCGACGTTTACCGTCCGGCCGCTATCAAGCAGTTGCAGGTGCTCGGCAAGTCCATCGGCATTCCGGTTTATGACGAAGGCCAGGGCAATCCGGTCGAAATCATCAAACACGGCTACCAATACGCCAAAGACAACGGCTTTGACCTCGTGATTTACGATACCGCAGGCCGCTTGCAGATCGACGAAGAGTTGATGCAGGAACTCGAAAAGGCTCGCGAAGCGGTCCACCCGGACGAAATTTTGTTCGTCGCCGACGCTATGATCGGTCAGGAAGCCGTAAACGTTGCCGAAACTTTCTGGAACCGCCTGAACTTTACCGGCGTCTGCCTCTCCAAGATGGATGGCGATACCCGCGGCGGTGCAGCCCTCAGCATCAAGAAGATGACGGGCGTGCCTATATGCTTTATCGGTGTTGGCGAAAAGCTGAACGAAATCGACCTTTTCCACCCGGACCGCATGGCAAGCCGAATCCTCGGCATGGGCGACGTGGTCAGCCTCGTGGAAAAAGCACAGCAGGTCATCGACGAAAAGGACGCCAAGGACCTCAAGAAAAAGATTCTCAACAACACGTTCGACTTGAACGACTTCTTGAAGCAGCTCCGCACAATCAAGAAGCTCGGCCGCATCAAGGACATTTTGAGCCTCATCCCGGGACTCAACAAGCTCCCGCTGGACCAAATCGACGAAAAGCAGTTGGTCTATGTGGAAGCGGTGCTCAGCTCCATGACGCCGAAGGAACGCAAGAAACCGCAGATTATCGACGGTAGCCGCAAGGCCCGTATCGCAAAGGGTTCAGGCACGGACGCCGCACGCGTGAACGCAGTCCTCAAGCAGTACGAAAGCATGAAGGAAATGTTCAAGAAGGTCGGCGATTTCGCAAAGCGCCAGAACAACGGCGGTACGATCGGTTCGAACTACACCCCGCCTAAAGACAAGAACAAGAAAAAGAAGAGATAATCGAACGCTCGGCGCTAGATATTCATTCTCGCGCCGATGGTTCTGATAATCGTATTGATGATTTCGTCGCGACCACCCTTGAGGGACATCTTGTTCCTGTACATCATGGCGTCGGCGCGTTCAAAGACTGCGGCTGTATTTTTGTCGT